>JACCRK010000344.1 GCA_013813565.1 Herpetosiphonaceae bacterium | reverse complement strand
CCATGTTGCGCCACCAAGAAGAGGCCTCCAGCCAGAACAACGCTATTTTGCAGTCGCTCAACGATGCGGTGATTGTGTTCAGCACCGACCGCAGCATCATTCTGGCCAACGCCGCCGCCGAGCGCATTCTGGAGAAGCCAATCGATGAGCTGGTCACCCAGTCATTTGACGAGCTGCTGGCCAGCCTGAATATCAAGCTGCCCGGCGACCCGCTCGGCGACGTGCTCGCCAACCCCGGCGACCACAACGGCGACCAGCGCGCGATCACGATCAAGCGCGGGCCGCAGTCGCTCAGCATCTCGCTGGTCCCGGTGCTGACCGAGCGCGGCGAGCTGCTCGGCGCCTGTCTGATCGGCCGCGATATCACCCGCGAGGTCGAGTCGGATCGCCTGAAAACGGAGTTTATCGGCACGGTCTCCCACGAGCTGCGCACGCCAATGACGTCGATCAAAGGCTATACCCAGCTGCTGGCCATGGGCTCGCTCGGTGAGGTCAACCCGACCCAGAAGGAGTTCCTGACCACGATCACCACTAACGCCGAGCGGATGATTGCGATCATCAATGACTTGCTCGATATCACCAAGATTGAGACCGGCAGCGTCGAGCTGCAGCCAAGCCGGATGCACGTCGCCGAGGTGCTCAGCGCGGTGGTCAGCAGCAACCGCCTCGAACTCAGCCAGCGCGAACACGAGCTTGCGCTGAATCTTTCGCCCAACCTCCCGCTACTCTGGGGCGACCCAGAGCGCCTGCGCCAGGTGGTGCAGAATATCCTGACCAACGCGATCAAGTACACCCCGCGCGGCGGCAAGATCGCCGTCACTGCCCGCGAAATTGCCCTGGCGGATATCCCCGCCGCCCAGCGCGAGGGGCTGCCGCTCAACCGGCGCTATATCGCAATCGCGGTTCAGGATACCGGTGTAGGCATCGATCCGGAAGAGCAGGATCGGATCTTTGAGCGTTTCTACCGGACCGAAAACCCGCTCAAGATCGAGGCTGGCGGCACTGGTCTGGGTCTATCGCTGGTGCGGCCGCTGCTCAACCTCATGGGCGGTCGGATCTGGGTCACCAGCACCGCCGACCAGGGCAGCACCTTCACCTTCACCATGCCAGTCGCGCCAGCCGAGTAGTATCAATAGCGCACACGAACACGCCGGGCACATCGCCCGGCGTGTTGGCGTTTAACCCAGCCATCGTCGGCGCTGACCACCAGCAGATAGGCCTCGCCGCTGGCGTATGCGCCTTTGGTATTAATGTGTTTAGCTAAAAAGCGATACTGCGAAGATCTGCCAGGCCAAGAGGGACTTCGCTCCGAGGCTGAGCACCAGATAGGTCTTCTCACCGAATGCGTAGTTTGCCCATAGGCCGACTTCCCGGTATTGAAGCCATTGGTTGAGGCCGAAACAGAAGAAGAAGACTGCCTGGACGCCCAGGATGACGAAGATGTACTGCGGCGCGTCGGAGTAAAAGAAAATATTTAAGCCCATCGCCAGCCATGGCGTGATTCCTATGAGCGAGCCGAACCAGAAAGGAAGCATCGTGGTTGAGGTTCGGCCGGGGGGGTTCATCCGTTCTTGCAACCATCCGAAAAGGATCATCGCGACGTTGGCACCAGCGACGACGATGAGCGCATTGATCGTGGTGATGCCCCAATACAAGGCGAGCACGATGACCATTGTCGTGGCGCTGAACGAGTACTCGACCCAACGAAATCGGTTGATGCCGCGCCCGAGGTCACGTTCATAGACGTTGCGCCCAACGCTCGCCGTCAGCAAATGATCCAGGCCAGCTAGAGCGAGAAAGAGTGCGACGGCCCAACCGATCCTCAGGTTGAACAGCGCCGCGGTCACGAGATCTCCCCCGCCTGCTTCGGGAGGGCCATCGATGTAAGAAGTAAGCACCGGAATCGCAAAGTCGTTCGTCAGGAAAAGAATTACAGCAGCCTGCCCAAGATGCAGGATAGTAAGTCCAATGTTCCAGCGACGAAGGTTGCTCAGGCGTTCGGGAGTCACCCCCGTTGCAATCGGCGTCGATGTCAAGTTTGCAGCCATGGTATTTCTCCGTATTGTCATCGTATTTGAGCGTAGTTTGGCGGACGGGACGTTGTCGTCATAGCATGGGTGGTGTAACTCGGTCATGCAGAATGGCCGAGCTTGCGCGCAAATCCGTAAGCGCATTCTCCTTTCCACATTGCTGTCCAGCTGCTTTACGGGCTGAGGGCGGCCCAACGAAGAAATAGGCTGACAAACCATATACCACTATAATTACGGGTCTACCTGTAGATCGGATTTATAAGGCACGTTTTATTTGCAAGGACTGAGGTCCGCGTACCACGTCATATACTGGCCTTTCTAGCAATTAGGAGGATATGCCAACGGATCGCTCTGGCTTGACGCTGTTCTACCCGCTCATCGCTGCTTTTACTGCCGCCAGACCGCCAGATAGCCGTCGGCGAGCGGGCCGGGGCTGGGCTGCAGGGCGTTGGCGGTGGTGATCAGCCGGCCGTTGTTTAAGGTGATCGCGATCGCGGCGATGCCCTTGCGCACCGCCACCCCAACCACGGGCGAGCCACCGGCGCTGACCGCCGGCCCGGCAAATCCGGTCCAGATGTGGCGCTCCCGCAGGTCGGCGCTGACCACCAGCAGATAGGCCTCGCCGCTGGCGTATGGGCCGACCGTGGTCCCGGCCACCTGGCGGGCGGCGCGATTGTGGATCTGATAGTAGGCATCGCCGCCGAGATAGATCCGCCCGGCCTCATCGGCGGCGATGGTTTTGATGCCGATTGAGTTGCCTTTGCCGTCATCTTTACGGGTCAGCGCCGACTGGCCTTTCTCCAGGCTGCCGTCGGCCGGGTTGTAGCGGCCATACCAGATAATGCTGACCGACCCAGTGTTGGTCGACGTGTTGTAGGGGTCGGTGCTGACGCTGCGGTCGCCGCCAAGCGTCAGGGTGAGGTTTTTCGGGTCGCGGGAAAAGATCGAAGCGCCGGTGCCGCCGTTGATCGATCCGGCAAAGTACAGCTTGCCATCGCGCCCGATCGCCACGCGCCTGCCACGGGTATCGGCGCTGATGTTGGCCCCGTTGACGGCGCTGGCGCTGAAGTCATAGCTGGTCCACCTGGGCGCCCCGCTGTAGCTCCAGGCGCTCAGAAACGCCACCTGGAGATCGTTGGTCTTCTGCTTGTAGCCGGTCACAATCACCGCCTGGCTGGCCGAGGCGACCGCCAGATCCAGCGCATCGGGGTCGCCGGTCGCGCCGCCGCTGCTCCAGCTGCCGAGCGGCTGGCCGCTGGGGGCGTAGGCGTAGATCTGGGCGCCGACGCTGGCCGCCGTCGTGCCATCGCTGCCAATCGCACAGCGCCGCACCGCGCCGGGAGTGGCGCTCCACAGCACGCTGGAGGCGCTGGCGTTGAGCACGGCCACCCCGAAATCGCCACAGACCACCATCGGCCCGGCGCCGCCAATCTCCAGATCGCGCACGTTGGTGCCGATCCGCGTGACCGACAGCACGCTGGTGCCGGAGCTATCGAAACGGACGATCGCGCCGACCCCGCCGCCCAGCAGCGTGACCGGGGCCACCCCATCGATCACGGGATTGGCGCCGACCAGCAGGCCGGCCCAGATGACATTGCCGCTCAGGTCAACGTCCACCGCGCTGGCCGCATCGCTGCCGCTGCCGCCGATGTGGGTGGCGCTGAAAACCGGCAGGTTGGTGCTAGTTTGCACCACGGGTGAGCGGAGAACCAGCGGCAAATAGATGGTCGAATCAACCTGTGGCGCCGCCGCCGCCAGTGTGCTAAACACAGCCAGCAGCAGCCCAATCCCAATCGCCCAGCGCCAACGTACTCCAGACAACATACATGCTCCTTAAGCTCAAAAACCAATCGCCCTGGCACCAAATTCTCCCAGCCCCAATCGCCAAGACCCCGGCGCGAAAACCAGCCCTCAGGCGGAGGCGGACTGAATTGCATGATTGTTCACAGCCCGCTATAATCGCCACCACGACACCGCCCGTCGTAAAGAGGATTTGTCGATGAATTGCTCCGCTGCTCGCCGCCACATTGCGGCAGGACTGCGCCCTGGCTCGCGCACCTCGGAACAAACCCTGCTCGGGTTCCATCTGATTAGCTGCGCTGAATGTCAGGCGGTTTTCGCCGCCCAGACCGCGCTTGATGATAGTTTACTCCAATCGCTGCTCGCCCAGACGCCTCCGGTGTCGGCGATCCCGGCCGCCCCGGCGCGGCCCAGGGTGCGGCGCTGGCCGGTGGCGGCCCTGTTGTGTGCACTGCTGATCATCGGCGGACTGGCCGGACGGGCCTGGTGGACCACGACCCAGGCCAGCGCCCCCACGGCCAGCGGCCTGACTGGCGCGCCCGATCAGCCGACCAGCACCCTGCCGATGGCCGGTGGCCTTGAGCCGCCTCTCGCTGCAATTGCCGCAGTGACAGCGACGCCGCCAGGCAGCCCAACGCCGAGTGTCGCCCTGGAGCCGACCGCCACGCCGCTGCCGACCACAACCGCCACGGCGTCGCCGACCGCCACGCCGCCGCCGACCGCCACACCGCCGCCGACCGCGCTCAAGCCGCTCAACATTTTACTGCTCGGGCTTGATCGGCGGCCGGGCGAGAGCGGCACATCGCGGGCCGACTCGCTGATCATCGTGCATCTCGATCCGCTCTCCGGCACGCTTGCCCTGCTGTCGCTGCCGCGCGACCTGTGGGTGCCGCTGACCGACTACGGCTATTCGGTTAAAATCAACGCCGCCTACACGGCCGGCGAGGAGAACGGCGGAGCTGAACCCGGCGCGCTCGTCGCCCAGCAGACAGTGAGCGAGCTGATCGGCCAGCCAATCGATTATACCGTCGTGACCACGTTCGAGGGGCTGATCAACACGGTCGATGCGGTGGGCGGGGTTGCGATCGATGTCCAGAAGGAAATCTACGACGCCAGCTACCCGACCTTTGACTATGGCTATATGGTCGCCCACTTCCTGCCCGGCCAGCAGCAGATGGATGGCTTCACCGCCCTTGTCTACAGCCGCACCCGCCACGCCGACAACGACTTCGAGCGCGGGCGCCGCCAGCAGCAGGTTGCGATCGCGCTGCTGAGCTCGATTCGCCGGCAGGTGGAAAACGGCGACTTTCTGGCCACATCGACCCTGATCAACACATTGTACAATGACCTTGAGTACACCAACCTGGAGCTGCCCACGGCGCTGCAGCTCGCCCTGGCGATGCAGGCGTTCGACCCGGCCACCATTCGGCGCGACTCGGTCGATCTGCGCTATGGCTACGAGACCAGCACCTACGATGGCGCCTACATCATCGCGCCCGACCTGCCGGCGATCCAACAGCTCGCCGCTGATTTATTTAGAAAGTAGAATGGGGCCGCGAGCCGCCAGGAGCCAGGGATAGCCCGCTGCATCCCGGCCACCGGCGGCTGACGCCCCACCTGAAAAGCTTATGAACAAACCACGTTTTGACCGAATCCTGCCCCTGATCAGCCTGGTTGTGCTGGGGCTGATGGTGGTATTCCTGCTCGAGTCCAACCCCGACAACCCGCTGGTTGCCCGGATTAGCGACGATCTGCCGGTGGTCTCGGTGGCCTGGGTGGTGATCGCGCTGCTGGCGATTGTGGTCAGCACCGGCGCCGATCTGCTGGCCCGCGCCCACCCGCGGCTGGAGCACAGCAGCCTGCTGACGCTGCCCGGCCGGCTGCGGCGAATCGAGCTGGCGCCGCTGTTCTGGGTGCTGCCATCAACCGTGGTGATCGCCTCGTTCGCCTTCTTTCGGCTGTTTCGCGGCAGCCTCCAGGGCCTGGCGTTTATTCTGGTGCTGCTGGCCTGTGGCATTTTGCTCACGGTGACGCTGGTTGCCCAGCACTACGCCCTCGACCGCGAGCCAGAGGTGCGCGAGAAGGCCCGGATCACCTCCCAGGTTGTGGCCTATCTGGTTGGCTTCGGTCTGTTCAGCGCGATTATGTACTCGCACTATCGCATTATCTTTACCATCGCCCTGATTCTGCTCGCCAGTGTGCCGCTGGCCTATCGCCTGCTGGCCCGCAGCGTCAACGACCACCGCCGCCCGCTGACGATCTCGACCATGGTGGTCGGCGTGGTGCTGGCCGAGGCGGCGGCGATCCTGACCTACTGGCCGGCACCCTTTCTGGTCAGCGGCACCATGCTGCTGGCGATTTTCTATGTGATGATCGGCATGCTCCAGCACTCCCAGGCCGGCACGCTCGATCGGCGGGTTGGCTGGGAGCTGGGGCTGCTTGGCACCCTGGTGCTGGTCGTGCTGGCCGCCGCGACGATCTGGTAGATGGAAAGCCCACTGATGAGCACAGTTATCCCGTTTGATCAGGCGGGTGCGGACCTGGCGCTGGCCCAGCTGCGGGCCGGGGCGATCATCGCCTTCCCGACCGACACGGTCTACGGGGTCGGCGGCAACGCCCTGGATGGCGCGGCGATCCTACAGGTGTTTGCGGCCAAGCAGCGCCTGCCGAGCGTGCCGCTGCCGATCCTGCTGGCCGATGTTGCCGACCTCGCCCTGGTCGCCGCCCACGTCCCCGCGCTGGCCTACGCGATTGCGGCGGCCCACTGGCCGGGGGCGCTGACGCTGGTGCTGCCAGCCGCCGCGCATCTGCCGCCGGAGCTGCTGGCGGGCAACCGCACCGTGGCGGTGCGCATCCCCGACCACGCCGCTCTGCGCCAGCTGATTCGCGACCTGGGCGCACCGCTGGCCGGCACCAGCGCCAACCGCCACGGCCAGCCAGCGCCGAGCAGCGCCGCAGGTGTGGAGGCCCAGCTCGGCGGGCGCGTGCCGCTGATCCTCGACGGCGGCCCCTCGGGCGCCGATCAGCCCTCGACCATCCTCGACCTGAGCGGCGCCAGCCCGCGCGTCCTGCGCGAGGGCGCACTTCCGCTGGCGGCGCTGCGTCAGTGGCTAGAGAAAGAAATTGAATGAAGAACTGGATCACCAACAAAAGCCTTAAGCTTGAGCTTGAAGCCTTCAAACGCAACCACCCTGATTCCAAGATTTTGATGACGGGGCCGACCAAAGT
>JACCRK010000252.1 GCA_013813565.1 Herpetosiphonaceae bacterium | reverse complement strand
CGCCAGACGTTCATCGGTGGCCCGATAGACCATTGCCAGCCGATTCTCGCCCAGTCGCGCCGTAATCCGGTAGCGATCGTGCAAAAGCGGCGGCGTCGATTGAGCGGGGGGATTTGTCATAGATTTAAACTACGTGTAAAAAAATCAAAAAACAACCTGCCAACATTCAATGCGGGAGGGCTGGCGCTGGATCGGTGTCCTTTGGCTTGCGGGCCAGCACCAGATCGTACTGGCCGGCCTGCCACGGGCGCGTCTCGATGGCCTCAGCGCCCAGCCCATGGAGCATGCCTACCAGCTTGACGGCGGTCCAGGCCTTGCCCGGCAGCCAGCGAGCGTAGCGTGGCGTCCAGGTGCTGATCATCAGTGTACCGCCAGGAATCAATACGCGCCACATCTCAGCGATAGCCCGGCGCGGACGCGGAAAATATTCCAGGGCTTCCAGACAGGTCACCAGGCCAAATCGTGGCGCGGGCCACTGCTGCAACCTGTCGCCAGAGCCAATCAGCCACTCGATCCGTTCGGCCACCCCGGCCGCCACAGCTTTCTGGCGGGCGATCGCCAGCATCGCCGGGGTCAGATCAAGGCCAACAATTGCGCCGCTGTACCACGGCTCGGCGGCCAGCAGCAGCGCCACCCGGCCGGTTCCGGTCGCGACATCAAGGGCGGGCGCCAGCGGGGCGTGCAGCAGCGCCGATCGCAGGGGCGGGACCAGCAGCGCCGCATCGCTGGCCGTGACTGGCTGGCGCACGCGGTCGTAGATCGCCGCCCCACGGCTGTAGATCCAGCGCACCACCAGCCGCCCAAAGTAGGTTCCCTCGCCCAGAATAAGCGTTGAGTAGATTAGGGCTGCGGCCAGGCAGAGCCCGACCAGCCACCAGAGTATCATCATCGCGGCGATTATAGCACAGTGCAATCATCGCTGCCGATTGCGGTTGCACGCTGGATTCTGCTGTGGAATCGCATGTCAGTAACCTTGATTGACGAACCCTGCCTCAGAAATGCTTCCTTTTGGTACCGGTTTATTGCAGGTACCGCCAACCCTAGTACTCAATGTGCCGTAAACCGGTTCGTAAAGTATAATTAGTACAATATTCCTATAGATTTTTATATTGCGTTGTACTTATGTCGCAGAAAGGATCTCGTGATGGTTCTACGAACTCATGGACGATTTCGTCGGTGGATCAGGTATATACTGATCTTTGGCTTGCTATTTCCCCTTACCCAGCTTCAGCCGGCCAAGGCTGTTGAATTACCACCGTCTGGTGTATTCACCTATTTACAGACGAATGGTCCAAGCAATGGATTTAACAACGGTGATTGGTATACCAATACTATGAATGGCACCGCCCCTGGCTATCATTATGTTTCATTCAATGTACCGTGTGGCTGGCCAGCGTCCCTGCCAGTCTACATTGATCTATTTAGTCCCGAGATGAACAGTAATACGCCCCTCTCCGATGAGATTAGCGCTCCCAGCACCGACGACACATACTTTGAGCTGTATAACGTCGGCACAATCGTTACCAGCCCTAACATTCCAGCACCTGGAGCGGCCGGATCGCTCGGCCCGCAGACTGTCTATGCCCCGAGTGGGGCAGCACCGCAGTGGTCGCGCTTTGGGACTCTGGCTGCACCGGTCACCTGTGGACCCTACGTCGTTCGTTCGGCTGTGCAAACGAACGATCAAAACGCCTGGCGGATGCGCATCGGCACCGATTCCGACGCCGATCCCAACAATGCCCCCCCGGCGAACTATGATAACCCCGACGGTGTGGCCGGAACCAATGATGAGATTACCCTGGGGATCGCCCAGACTTCCTATCAGCACAATGAAACTATCGCGGCTAACCAATGTATTACCCTCTACCAGTATGTTGATCCAGGCCAGGCCACGGTCGCTTTTCATAACTTCGATATGGATAGCAATCAGCGCGTGCGCTACTACGCCCCCAGTGCGACCTTAGATCCGAATGCAAATGCTGGCGGGGTCCTTGGGACAGTCTCTGGCGCCTCTGTCTGGAACGGCGGAACCGGCACTGTTCGGGGTCCTGGCGATGTCATTGTCAATCCTGAGTCGGGCTGGTGGCGGATTGTCACCTGTGTCGGTAATAACAATCAGTATATTCAGGAAGGTCAGAATGGCGTGCCGACCTACTATAGCCAGCCGCCAACCCCGGTCATGCTCCTCACTAAAAGCGATGGCCGCACCACGACCTTTCCCGGCGATACGCTGAACTATACGATGGCGTTTACGAATATATCGAATGCTACCCCCAACCCAGGCGCGGCCATCAATGTGACCCTGGTCGATACGCTGCCAGCCAACGCAACCTATGTTGCCGGGAGCTGCGCGATCAATCCGCCCTACACTGGGACTTGCTCGGAGGCTGGCGGGGTCGTGACCTACAATATCATCGAGGCGGTCAACGCTGGGGCCAGCGGCTCGGTGCAGGCTAGTGTGACAGTAAATGCGGGCGCTAGCGGAACGGTCGTCAACAATGTGACTTTGAGCTACGAGGATGGTCTGGGCAATCCCTTTCTGCCTGTCAATGCCAGCGATACTGATATCATCCCTGCTTTGCTGATTAGCAAATCCTCCAATCCGCCCAGCGGCACCACTGTGGAATCTGGCGATACGATTATCTATTCGGTTACGATTACGAATACAACGCTGGGCGCTGCCACGAATGTGAATGTCAGCGATGCGATTCCAACCGGAACAACCTATGTCGCGGCTAGTGCCATGCCTGCGGTTTCCAGCGGTCCAAGTCCTCTGATTTGGAACATTCCGACCTTTAATGGCGGTGCCGTTCAAATCTTCACGTTTGCCGTCACAGTTGATCCGAACCCAGCGACGGTTTCGATTCAGAACGTGGCCTCGGTGAGCGCAGATACCATTCCGCCAATCCCCAGCAACCCAACTATCCACCCGTTCGATCCAACGGCGATTACCCTGGCCAGCTTTGCCGCCACCGCTGAGGCTGCGGCAGTGAATGTCCAGTGGGCCACGCTCAACGAGCAGAACACCTGGGGCTTTCATCTGTATCGCAGCACCACCGCGTTGCGTGCTGACGCCGTGCGAATTACGCCCAGCCTGATTTTGAGCGACGGTCGCGGCAGCGGCGCGAGCTATAGCTGGCGCGACACCACGGTTGAGGCTGGCCATGAGTATCGCTATTGGCTCCAGGAGGTCGATCTAAACGGTGCCGCCCACGAGTATGGGCCGGCCAGCGCCAGCTTCAGCAGCGCCCTTCCTTCTCTCTATCTGCCGTTTGTTACCCGCTAGAATTTTCGGCTGGGTCGCTGTGATCCAGTCGTAGGAGCATATGATGAAACAGGTTCGATTAAACTTAATACTGCTTGTAGCGGGTAGCTTGTTACTGCTGGGCCTTGCCATGCCAGGCTCGGCCAGTCGAAGTTATGCTGCGCCAACCAATCTGACGCCGACTGAGCCGCCAACTTTGACGCCGACGAACACGCCGACGAACACGCCGACGAACACCCCGACGGCTACGCCCACGCGCACGCCGACGGCAACGCCGACGCCGATCGAGGTCGTCGAGGGCGTCCGCACACCAGCCCCGCCCCGCACGGGTAATGGTTCCACCGGCCCCCTGGGTGGTGATTCCATGAACCTGTTGCTGCTCGTGGCTGGCCTGGTCGCCATGAGCGGTGGGTTCTACGTCCTCGCCGCCAATCGTCGCCGCACCGACGACGACTAACGCACTCACCCCGCGGCCCTCTTCACGAGCCCGTGGAGAGGGGAGCTACAGTAACGACCGATAGCAAGGGCCCTCCTTCCACGGAAGGAGGGCCTTTTGTCGGCGCCGGCATTTCCCGTCGCCGGCATGGCCCGGCATGGCGACGCCTGGCGATCGGTGGTAGGTGGCGCGGAGCGCTTGCCTCCGCGCTCCCACTGGGGGGGCGCGGCACGGAGATAGGC
>JACCRK010000246.1 GCA_013813565.1 Herpetosiphonaceae bacterium | reverse complement strand
GGCCAGAGCAAAAACTCTGGCCCGCTCCGGTTTAAAGCGATTTACCGGAATAGCCTCCCAGCAGCTGCTAGCTACCAGCTACTTGATCTTCACCCGGCAGCTCATCGCGCCAGGCCAGCCGGGCCTTGACCCTGGCCTCGAAACCGTGCTCGGTGGGCGTGTAGTAGCGACGGCCGGCCAGATTCTCCGGCAGGTGATTTTGATCAACCTGGGCCTCGGCGAAATCGTGGGCATACTTGTAGCCGGCGCCATAGCCCATGCCCTTCATCAGCCCGGTGACGGCGTTGCGCAGATGCAGCGGCACCGGGTCGTTGCGGGTCTCCTCCACATCCTGCACCGCCGCGCCGTAGGCCCGATAGACCGCGTTGCTCTTTGGCGCCTGGGCCAGATAGACCACCGACTGGGCCAGCGCCAGCGCACCCTCGCCGCTGCCCATAAAGTGCACCGCCTGCTGCGCCGCCACACAGATGCCCAGCGCCAGGGGGTCGGCCAGCCCTATATCCTCGACCGCCATGCGAATCACCCGCCGGGCGACATACAGCGGGTCCTCGCCGCCCTCCAGCATACGCGCCAACCAGTACAGGGCCCCGTCAGGATCGCTGTCGCGCACCGATTTGTGCAGCGCCGAGATCGCGTCGTAGTGCAGCTCGCCGGATTTATCGTAGGCGACATTGCGGCGCTGGTAGGCCTCGACAATCGCCTCGCGGTCGAGGGTGCGTGTCCCACCATCGCTGGCCGCTGGCTGGCCCAGCGCGGCGGCCTCCAGGGCGGTCAGGGCCGAGCGCGCATCGCCATTCGCCAGATTGACCAGAATCGTCCGGCCCTCGGCGCTCAGGGCTAGGTTGAGCTTGCCCAGCCCACGCTCGGCATCAGCAAGCGCCCGATCAACGATGATCGCGATATCTTCATCGGCCAGCGACTCCAGCGTGATCACCCGGCAGCGCGACAGCAGGGCGCTGTTGATCTCGAACGATGGATTCTCGGTGGTCGCGCCAATCAGCACGACCGTGCCATCCTCAACATGCGGCAACACCGCGTCCTGCTGGGCCTTGTTCCAGCGATGGATCTCATCGATAAACATGACCGTGCGTTTGCCATACATACCCTTACGCTCGGTGGCCTCCTTGACCACCCGCCGCAGATCGGCCACACCGGCGCTGACCGCCGATAACGGCTCGAAATGTGCTGATGAGGCCGCAGCCAGCAGCCGGGCCAGCGTGGTCTTGCCGGTGCCTGGCGGACCCCACACAATCAGTGATACCATTTGATCGCGCTCGATCAGCCGGCGCAGCAGCCGGCCCTCACCGACGATCTTGCTCTGGCCAACAAACTCGTCCAACGTGCGCGGGCGCATCCGGGCGGCCAGCGGCGCATCGCTGGAGTGCTGGGCGCGGTAGCTGAACATATCTTGCATTGCAAAAGCCCACTTTCTGGTGGCTGGCGACTGGTATCACGGAGAACATCAGCGTATCAGCCGCCGGCACAAAATAAGGTATTGAACGTCATAATCTCTATGGAGGAAGCTTAATGCTCTATCGAAAAGCCCTTATCCTGCTCCTGCTTGGGCTGATCACAGCCTGCGGCCAAAGCGAGCAGTCGGTGGATGCGCCGACCGCGCCGACCACTGCGCCGCTGCAAGCCGCCGCGCCGACCAGCGCCGCGCCGACCAGCGCGCCTCCCACGGCTGTGCCAGCCACTGAGGCCACCGCCGCGCCAACCGCTGCTCCGGCACCTGCTGGTGGCCGGCCAGCCCCTGACGCCCCCACCACGATTGTACCACCGGCAGATACGATCAACCTGCCGGAGGGCTTTGGCATCAGCGTGTTTCAAAGCAAGCTCAAGGCCCCGCGCATGATGACGATTGGGCCGGATGGCGCGGTGTATGTGGCCGAGCGCGGCGCCAACCGCATCATACGCATCCCCGACCGCAACGCCGATGGCGTCAGCGATGGCATCGAGGTGGTCGCCGACAATCTCGACGCACCGTCCAGCCTGGCGTTTTTTCGCGAGGAGGCGCTGTACGTGGCCGAGAGCACCAGAGTTATCCGCCTGAGCATCCCCGATGCCAACGGCGCATATCAGGAGCGCTCGACCATCATCAACGACCTGCCCGATGGCGGCCACAGCACCCGCACCCTCCTGTTCAGCGCCGACTGGAGCAAGCTCTACGTTGCGATTGGCTCGTCGTGCAATGTCTGCAACGAGAATGACGAGCGCCGGGCCGCGGTGATGGTCTACAACCCTGACGGCAGCGACGGGCAGGTCTATGCCAAAGGCCTGCGCAACGCCGTCGGGATCACCCTCCGCCCTGGCACCGATGAGATCTGGGCCAGCAACAATGGCCGCGACCTGCTCGGCGATGATCAGCCGCCGGAGACCATCAATGTGATCACGGCGAGCGGGCAGGATTTCGGCTGGCCGCGCTGCCACGCCGGGCGCATCGTCGACCCGGAGTTTGGCAGAGCGGCTGGCTGCAACGATGTCAGCGCGCCGGCGGTTGAGATGCAGGCCCACAGTGCGCCGCTTGGCCTGAGCTTTGCCGAACGCAACACTTTCCCCGATCCATTTCACAGCGGCCTGTTTGTGGCCTTTCACGGCTCGTGGAATCGCACCGTCCCAACCGGCTATAAAGTGGTCTTTATCCCGGTCAGCGACGGCCGACCCGGCCCGGCCCAGGACTTTGCCACCGGCTGGCTCAAGGACGATGGCACCGTCTGGGGCCGCCCGGTTGATGTGCTCGGCGGCACCGACGGCAGCCTGTATATCTCCGACGACGCCGGCGGCGTGATCTACCGCATTTTCCGGCGCTGATCAGGGATTAGGGAGCGGGGATCAGGGATAGGGCACCTCGCCCTAATATTCTAAACAGGCCTATGTGTTCGCGATTCTGAATGCTCGTGGGCTACATTCATCAACCATGCTCCATCCACAAACTAAACTTTAGGGGGTCCAGGGGGATGAAAACCCCCTGACGCCCAAGGGGCACCCGCCCTCCGGCGGAGGGACCGGGTGCCCCCTGGGCGTGAGGGGAATGAAATGTCACCGATAGACCAGGGGGAAACGCATACGCCCCAATCCGCCAAAGACCTGGGCCGGTTTTGTTGCCCCCTATATGCTATAATACGCACTTGATAATAGATGTTTTATGATCCAGACAGAGCGTAATGCTATAGGAGGACATGGTATGGAGTTGATCCATAAGGCCTACAATCGCGTTGATGTCATTGCCCTCAGCGGCCGCTTAGCTGCCGATACCAAGGCCGAGCTGGAAGCCAAAATTGATGAGATTTTTGATATGGGCCGGCATCGCATCGTCCTCGATCTGGAAAAGCTTGAATATATTAGCAGCCCTGGCCTGCGCGTGCTGATTGAGGCCCGCAAGCGTGCCCGCGAGTGGAAGTTAAGCGATCTGGATCGTGGTGATGTACGCATTGTCCATCTGCCCCAGCGCATCCGTGAAGTGTTTGACCTGACCGGCTTTACCCCGCTCTTTCAAATTTATGACGATCTCGTTGATGCTGTCGCTAGTTATTAGCAGCGGTCGGTGATTACTATGCAAGGCTCTTTTGAACTACAGCTTCCCGGTGTGCTGGATTCGCTCGGCAGATTGTGTGCGTTTGCCTATCAGGCGGCCCTCGAGTCTGGACTGAATGAACATACCGCCTGGGAGATTGAGCTGGCTGTTGATGAGGCAGCCACAAATATTATTCAACACGCCTATTCACCCACGCGCCCGGGCGATGTACGGCTCGTATGTGTGCGTGAAGGAAGCCGCTTCAGTGTCGTCCTGTATGATCGTGGACTGCCTTTCGACCCGGATACGATTCCCGCGCCCGACCTGACTTCATCGATTGATACCCGTGAAGCTGGCGGGCTGGGGATTTACCTGATGGGTCGGATGATGGATGAGGTTCGGTTTGATTACAACCCGGACACTGGCGAAAACGAGCTACGCATGATGAAATATGTTGGAACAAAGCTGCCCTCCGATGTTCGGGTTGTGCCGGTTCAAGGCCGGATCGATGCCACGGCGGCGCCGGCCCTGGCGGCAATTGTCCACGAAACTGCCGAGACCGGTGGCAAGCGGATTTTGCTTGATCTCAGCGGGGTGACCTTTTTGAGCAGCAGTGGTCTGCGCATCTTGCTGATGCTGGCCCGCGAGCTTAAATCAACCGGTGGTGAGCTACGGCTCTGCTCAATGCAGCCAGCGGTTGCCGAAGTCTTCGCCCTGACTGGCTTTACCCAGATTTTCACGATTCATCGTACCCGTGATGAAGCGTTAGCGGCGCTGGCCGCCCTTGAGTAATGTCGGTGATACGAGCAAGCCCTCAGCTTAATCAGCGGGTCACATCCCGACGTATGGCGGCTCTTGGATGGGCCGTCGTACTGTTTTTGGGTGGGCTGGTCGCCGTACTCTGGCATGGGCTGCCAGAAGCGCCATGGCCGGTGCTGCCAATCGCCGGCGCGCTCCTGGTGCTGCTGGACGGCTTTGCCGTGCGCGATCGCTCCAGCCATCCGCTGAGCCTGTCCGGGGTTGTCCTGCTGGCGGTGGCCATGTATCACCCGCCCGTCACTCCCATTCTGCTCGCCTTCGTCTCGGGGCTGCTGATCAAGCCGCCGCGCTCGTGGCAGAGCTGGCGTGAGGTGGTCGCCCGCCGGGCGGTCGAGAGCGGCGGACGCACCCTGGCGCTGGCCCTGGTGCTGCCACTGCTGGCCAACTATCCGCTGCTGCCCAAGCTGCTCTGGCTGATGCTGGGCTATGTGCTTGTCCTACAGGCCGCCCGCATCATCTTCGGCCTGCTGTGGGATGGCCCGCCCCGCCTGCGCTCGCTGCTGCGGGTGATCATGCCCGATGTGCTGCTGATCGAGGTCGTGCCGCTGCCGCTGGCGGCCGTTGGCGCTGAGATGGCGCGGGTCTTTGAGTGGCCGCTGGTGGCTCTGGCGGCCGGCGGGCTGGTCGGCAGCGCCGCGATGGTTCGCCGGGGCGCTCGCTCGCTTGGCCAGCAGCGCCGGGCCGTGGCCGAGCTTGGCCAGATCAACGCGATCAGCCGGGCGATTATTCGGGCTGAGCTTGATGTCGATGCACTGTGTAACTTGATCTACAGCGAGGCCGCTAAGGTGGTGGATACGCGCAACTTCCGCCTGGGCCTGTTC
>JACCRK010000342.1 GCA_013813565.1 Herpetosiphonaceae bacterium | reverse complement strand
GAGTTATGAATCAATACTATTTTAAATTACGAATCACCATCCACTGACTTACCCAATCCGCAGTCTCTTGACTTTCTAGCATCTTTCCATCCCTCCATAAACTAAGCTTACTAGTATAACCTCGACTAATTACTTGATCCATTTCCCAATGCGTACGAATATAGATTCCTCCAGATTGATACCGTGATTGTAGTGAAGGGTTAAAAATATCTATATCATCAATGACAAAGTTAATCTTATTAGTATTGTTCAGAGCATCTAATAGCTCGCCTTGCCAATTACTTAATCCTACAGGGGGCTTAGCACTACTTTCGTAAGAAGCAAGTCCATTTTGTATCCATCCTTCATTAATAGAAATCCCTAGTGGTGGTGTCCTATCTAGATGTTCATCGTATCCTAACTTAACGGGTTTTGATGAATTAGCCTGATCAAAACCTGTTTGATAAGACCCATCTGAATTCCTATAGGTACCAGCTTTGGAGTTTAAGTTTTCCTCCCCTCCACTACTGGCATTATATACATTGGACAGCCCATGTGTCCCCGCCATCACGGCCACGTTTGCCAGGGCAGGCTGCCGTGCCAGACTGAGCGAGAGGCTGCGGATGGTTTGACGTCTCACCGCAGCGCCGCCACTGCTCATGAGACTGCCACCGGCGCTGCCACTGCCCCGCACATTGCACAGGAACCCGATCATCGTGAGCGAGAGGGTAATACTCGTTTGTGGGTTGGGGTCTCGGAGATAGCGCCCTAGCGCCGAGCCAAAGTCAGCGGCGGCCATGAGTGTCCCAAGATAGGGCACCCCATACAGACCGCCAACCAGGGCGGCACCGCCAACTTCACCCCAGTCGATCCCTGGTCGGTCATCAAAAAACGCCTGGTAGGCGAGATTGATACCACCCCCAATGACGGCACCAACACACACGAGCAGCAATGGACCAATACAGCGCCCACTCGGATCGCTGAAGCGGGAGGGCTGGTTGTGGGCGTAGGCATACGGGTTGAGGGTTTGTGGGCTGGTGACCGCCCCATCCCACGGGTCACGGCTGAGGAAGCGGCCCTGCTGCGGGTCGTACCAACGGGCGCGGAGATACACCAGGCCCGTGCTGTCCTGCCATTCCCCGGCATAGCCGATGCCAGCCTGACCACTGCCGCCGACCTCAATGCCAAACGGGGTCCACGATCGGTTGGTCAGGAGCGTTCCTGCATCATCGTAGGTCTGGCGGACGGAGCCAGTCAGATCAGTGCCATACCAGCGTCGACCGGCGCTGCTGCGTGCGTAGAGGATCTGTTCACCGCCACCGCCGACTGGTGACCAGACATACCAGGTGGATGCGCCATTCGTCGTGGTGCCGAGAAGCTGAGCGTTGGCTTTTGTGGTGTCCCATTGGAAGCGGGTTGTGATACCACCAACAGTCTTGGCGACCAGCAGGCCGTCGCCGTTATAGGTGTAGGTGGTGGTGACGCCGGCGCGGGTCACGCTCGTCAGACGATTAAGGGCATCGAACGTGGCAGTTCGCGTTCCATCGTTCAGGACGTTGCCCACCGCATCATACGTCCAGCCGCTGCGCTGATCGGCCGCATCATAGGTCCACGGCCCCGACGGCGTCGTGTCGAGGATGTGGCTGGTGCGATTGGAGGCCAGGTCGTAGCTCGCCCCCTCGCGCCGACCCGCCACGCTGAAGCGGGCGTTCAGCAGGCGGTTGAGGCCATCATAGGTGTTGGTCCAGGATTGATAGCCCTCTCCCGTGATCAGCGGCAGATACTGGCGGTAGGATCCCGCTGGTGGCACCACGATCGGGGGTTCCAGCGACTGGAGCGATTCATCCAGCCGCTGATGCCGTCCGGCTTTGCTCAGGATGACCCGACTCGCCAGGAGGCGGGTAGTGCTCGCCGTGCGGGGAGCGGTGGAGCGATCGGTGCCGTGCTTGGCCAGCAGACCGGCGGACAACGGCGCAAGCGTGTGCTGGGTAACCCGATCCAACCGGTCCGCCGTATACTGACGCACGAGCGTAGGGGTGCTCAGAAAGACATACTCCACGTCCCCCGTATCCGCAATCCCGTAGCTCGCGACCTGGGTGCCGTTCTCGACCAACGCGGCCGGCGCGTTATCCAGTTCGAACGTGGCGGTCAACGCGGGGCCACCCGTCGGATAGGTCAGGCGGGTGCGATTATCCCCCGCATCATAGCCGTAGGTCACGGTGCTCACCGTGGGCTGGGTCGTACTGGTGATCCGGTCGGCGCGGTCGTACTGCCACGCGGTCGAGCCACTCGCGTCGCCCATGCTTGTGCGGCGACCCAGCGCGTCATAGCCCATCGTGATCGCCGTGCTCAATCCCGGTGAGGTCAGACTGGTCTGCTGATCGCGCAGATTATACGTGTACGTCAGCGCCATCCCCGCGCCGCGGCCATCGATGCGCGTCAACATGCGCCCGGCCACGTCATAGGTCCAGGTCGTTTGGCGCTCCAGACCGTCGCGAAACGTCAGCGCCCGGCCCACACTGGAATACCCCCATCGTCGCGTGTGGCTGGCCGCGTCGGTGAGCGTGAGGCGTCGGCCAAGCCGATCATAGGTGGCGCTGGTCTGAACATTGTTTGGGAGCACACTGCCCCCGGCATTCTCGGTGATCATCTGGGGCTGATCGGTCAGCGTGTAGCCAACCTGGGTGCGCTGCCCATCGGGATTCTGCTGTTCAATTGCCCGGCCCGCCAGATCATAGCTCGTGCGGCTGATCACATCCTGATCGGCGGCATCGGTGGATTGGCTGATCCCATCCTGGTAGTTCGCGATCGTGGCGACCGTGCGCCCCACACCATCCCGGCGGCTGATGCGCCGAATCGCCGCTTCATTTTCCTGCCACACCAGCGTGCCGCTACCATCCGCCTGGCTGTAGCGGGCTAAGGTAGGGGTTAAGTCAAGATACACGAAATTTTGGCGGTAGGGTTTAAAATTGGTTAAAAGCGAGGTTTTCCGCCTCCATGGGGTGTAAAGCGATAACCATTGACACTCGAAATGACACGGTTTTGACGCCG
>JACCRK010000218.1 GCA_013813565.1 Herpetosiphonaceae bacterium | reverse complement strand
GCGCGTCACCACAATCAGCGCGCCCTGGCCGTGGCCGAGCAGCTGCAGGACACGCTGCGCCAGGCGCGGGTGCACTTCAACCTAGCCACTATCGCAGCGCGGGGCGAGGAGAGCGAGGCGGCCACGTTGCACTTTGAGCAGGCCATGGCGCTGTATCAGGCGATTGGCGACCAGGTGCGGGTGGAGCTGACCCGCACCAACATGGGGGCCTTTTTTGTTTCAACCCGCCGCTACCACCTGGCGATCGCTGCGGCAAGGCAGGCGCTGGGGTTCTTTGAGCGGATTCAGTTTGCCGACTGGGTTGCGCTGAACGCCATTAATCTTAGTGAGTCATATATTGCCCTGGAGGACTATGGGCTGGCTGAGCAGTATGCCAGCCAGGTTGTGGCGCTGGAGCTGACAGCGCATATGCCGAATGTGCTGACCATTCTGGGCACGATCCGGCTGCGCCAGCAGGCCTTTGGCGAGGCCCAGACTCTGCTGGAGGAGGCAATCGAGATTGCTCAGGCCAACACCGATCCGTATATTGCCGCCTTTGCCTGGCGGAGCATGGGCGAGGTTCACGCCGCAGTCCACGATCAGCCAAAGGCCCGCGCCGCCTTCGAGCAAAGCCTTGAGCTTTTCTCCGCGCTCAGGCTGGCCCCCGAGGTGGAGCGGACCAGGGCTTTATTGGAGGCCCTGGGGAATAGCGATAGCCGCTAAACGCCGCCGTGCGCCGCCAGGTGATTTAGATGGTGCCTATCCAGCGCTAGCGACACTCATCGCACGAATAGACATTGTATGCTCCCGCATTATCTAGGTGCCTCCACCGCTCCGGCCGAAGCACATCACTTATTTGAAATCAGCATCGCAAATAGAACGTGGGGAAATATTTCATTTTTGGCGCTGCGAGTCTCATGATTGTCCAGCGCTGTTCGCAAACCCAGGTCTAGGGCTGCGTGGTGGTCATCGTGTATAATTCTTAGCTGCTAGCAAGCAAGGAGAGGATGCGTATGTGACTACTCCGCTGCCTAAAGACAGCGGCTTCTCGGAGCAAGCTCCAGGGAGTGTAGCCCCACTCCCACAATATTCAATGCGGCATTGAGATCACGATCAATCTCTAGCCCACACGAAGGACACTGATGGACGCGGATGCTCAAATCCTTACGAACCACGGCGTTACAGGCCGAACAGCGTTGCGACGTGCCACGTGGGTCAATCTGAATACACAGAGCACCGGCTCCTTCCGCCTTGTACTGTGTGTAGCGCATCAGTTGATTCCACGAAGCGTCGGCAATACTCTTTGCCAGCGCGTGATTCTTGATCATCCGTGTGATCGTCAAGTCCTCAAAAACGATAAGTCCGAACTCAGACACAAGGCGACGGCTCAATTTGTGCGCGAAGTCCTTGCGTCGATTGGCGATGCGTTCGTGAGTCCGCCGCACAATCCGCTTGTGATAGCCACGCTCAGGTGTCCCTTTAGCGTATTTACTCATGCGGCGTTGGGCGCGGGCAAGGACCTGTTCATCGCGCCGAAAGAAGCGTGGGTTGGCAATGTACTCGCCCGTGGAAAGGGTCGCGAACTTTTCCAGTCCAACATCGATCCCAACGGCAGGGCCGTCGTGATGGACTGGTGCTGGGCCACCACGATCGCAGGACACGATCAGATACCAGTGATCTGCCCGGCGCGTAAACGACAGGGTTTTGATCATGCCGTTGATTGGGCGGTGCAGCACGATTCGGACATTACCGATGTGTTGGAAGTACACCCGATTCCCACTGATCTTGGAGCCGTCGCCAACGACAAAGTCAACCGTATCGAAGCGATCCCGTCCCTTGAAGCGCGGATAGCCTGCCGTTTCCCCGCACTGCACACGGCGAAAGAACGCTTGAAAGGTCTTATCCAAGCGGCGCAAGGTTTGTTGGCAACTGGTGAAATTGGTCTGCGCAAGGTACGGATTGGTCGTCCGTTCAACCTTCAACTGTGCCGATTGATCGCCGTAGCGCACGCTTCGCTGTTCCTGTTCCCATGCGTCTTTCCGCTCGGCAAGCGCCCGATTGTACAGGTGTCGGTGCGTGTCCAACATCTGAGTCATCGCCCGCGTTTGCTGGCGCGTTGGGTACAAACGATAGCGAAACGATGTACGCACAACCTAGCTCCGTGTCTTTTGGTGCTCAATGTAATGACGAATCGTAGCGGCGGTCACTGTGCCTGCACTGCCAATGAAATACGACCGCGACCACAAGGTCGGCAATTGCGAACGCAGGTGCGGGAATTCTTGACGCAAGACACGCGACGTATAGCCCTTGAATTGATTTGCAAGAAATTGCGGCGCGTGAAGTGGATGTGGTGCGACAAACACGTGAACGTGATCGGGCATGACTTCCATGGCTTCAATCTCAATATCCAGCGCCGCCGCTTTTTCGTACAACAGTTCTTTCAAGCGGGTTCCAACGGCATCAATCAGGACCTTTTTTCGATACTTTGGACACCATACAAGGTGAAAATGCAGGTTATACACTACCCCTGCGCTCTGCTTATACTGCTGTGTTCGCATAAGATACATTCTAGCAGATTGTTATACGGATTGCAATTATCTAACAATGAAAGGAGGAAAGGCAATTCCCCCGCCAGCTAAAGCAGGCGGTTCCCTTGCCTGATTTTCTATGGATGAGAGAAGCGCCTATCTAGCCTTCAATTTAACTGCGGGGATTGGGCCAAATCGGCTCCGGGCACTGATTGACCACTGTGGTTCGGCTGTCGGGGCCTGGCAGGCCAGCGCCGATGACTGGCGCGCCGCAGGCCTGGACCGCCGCTCGATCGAGGCGCTGCACAAAGCCCACGGCCGCCTTGATCTCGCCGCTGAGTGGCGGGCGATCGAGACGGCCGGGCTACAGGTG
>JACCRK010000216.1 GCA_013813565.1 Herpetosiphonaceae bacterium | reverse complement strand
AAATACCCCTCGCGACCTGAGAGCCAATGGCTCTCCAGTTAATCCTTAAAACCCCATCCTACCGCCCATCGCCTGATGTGGCCTAGAGGATGCTAAGGAACGACTGCAACGGCACTGATCCGATAGTTTAGTACGGCTAGCGTTATCGCCCACCTGGGCTTTAACTCTGCTCGTGATACCCTGTTCACACGTACAAAATAGCCATGCACAATGAAGTGCAACTCCGAGCGTTCGATTGCTATTGCAGCAGGTTGCCGTCTCGACTCTACTTCATCGCGTCCTGGCACCAGCTACTAATCATTCTTTTACCGGAGGGTCTTCACTTCATGTCACGACATCGTTTAATGGCAGTGGCCGCTATTCTGGGTGTATTTCTTCTCGTTATGGGAAATGTCCAGTTAACTGGAGCACAGGGTAAAGGCGAGGCGAAAGGTAAACTCCTGCGCTCGTATCATGCCGCCGACGGCGCCGCCCCCGATTGGGCTAGCCAAGCCATTGAAACAAGTGTTGCCCATCAGCAAAGCAAAAACACCGCGAGCAGCGAGCTGAAGGTTCGCAATGTCAACCAAGATGATATTGCCACCCACGTTCGCCTTGATCAGTTCTACAAAGGCCTGCCGGTGTTCGGCGGCCAGGTCGTAACTCACCTGGATACTCAGGGCGCCGTTATAAGTGATAACGGCGATCTGTATGCGGTCAAGCTGGATACGGCCCCGGCAGTTGCCGAGTCTGACGCAGTCAACACAGCACAAGCGCTGGTTGGCTATGCGTCAGCACGAGGCGGCTATCAGCCGGAGGTGAGCACGCGCCTCGTTGTACTGCCAGCAAGTGGCAGTGCAGTGCTGGCCTATCAAGTCAGTATCCATATCGAAGATGGCAGCGACGCCACCGCCCACCACGAATATTTCATCAACGCCGTTGATGGATCGGTCGCGTTCTACTACAACGATATCGACACCGTCAATGCGGTTGGCACAGGCAAGAGCCTGTACAGCGGCAATGTCAACATCGGCACCGATCTGGTGAGCGGCGTGTACTATCTGCGCGACAACTCACGCGGTGGCATGTACACCACCAACATGAGCAGCCGAACGTCGGGCAGCGGGACAACCTTCAGCGACAGCGACAACATCTGGGGCACCAACACCACCGGCAGCACCCAGAGCGCTGGCGTTGACGCCCACTACGGCGCAGCGTTAACTTGGGACTACTACCTGAGTACGTTTGGCCGCCGGGGTATCGACGGCAATGGCTTCAAGGTTCTGAGCCGCGTTCACTACGGCCGCAAGTACAACAACGCGTTCTGGAACGGATCGAGCATGACCTACGGCGATGGCGATGGCAGCACCTTCACACCGCTGGTGTCGCTCGATGTCGCCGGCCATGAAATCACCCACGGCCTGACCGAAAAGACCGCTGGCCTGATCTACTCGAACGAGTCGGGCGCCCTGAACGAATCCTTCTCGGATATTTTCGGCACGATGGTTGAGTACTCAAGTGGCGTCAATGGCGATTACCAGATCGGCGAAGATATCTATACGCCGGGGACGGCTGGCGATGCGCTGCGCAGCATGTCCAACCCAGCCTCAGCAGGTGATCCCGACCACTACTCAATTCGCTACACTGGCACCAGCGATAACGGTGGTGTCCACATCAACAGCGGTATTCCAAACCATGTCTTCTACCTGCTCGCTGAAGGCGGCACCAACCGCACATCGGGCCTGAGCGTCAGCGGGATTGGGCGTACTAAAGCGGCGGCAATTTTCTACCGCACGCTGACCGTGTACCTGACCCCCAGCTCGAACTTCAAGGCAGCTCGGACCGCATCGCTCCAGTCGGCTGCCGACCTGTATGGCGCCGGCAGCGCCGAGTACAACGCAACCGCGCAGGCCTGGACGGCCTGTGGAGTTCAGTAGTAGGTAGCTTAAGCCCCGTTCCATGGTGATGGAACGGGGCTTGCTTAACAACCAATGGCCACTCCAATATGTCAATCCGTATTTGTGCATTTGCAGATATCGTGATATATTAAGTAGCATTAACTAGTTGCCGCTGATCGAAGCGCGACTAGGGATCCTCCTTACATAACCTGTGAGTGAAAGCTCACCAGATCTGTACATCAGCCATATGCTGCTATTGCTACCCCTGAACGCCTGTTCAGCCAGAGCGATAGGCTCCAGATTTGAACGGACCTCAATTATGCTGTGTCTGGCACCATGGCATTCCATCTAAGCCCATCTAATGGGCATAGATACCTGTTCGTTGATGTCCGCTTCTATCTTTTACCTCAGGAGGCACACACACCATGGGTCGTACAAAAATCGTTGGTCTGTTTATGGCGCTGGCGTTGGTTTTTGGCATGGTCTTGACCGCCGGCACACCTGGCAGCTATGCAAAAGATACAACCACCCCGGCCTATGTCGCAGGCGAACTTCTGATTCAGTACCGCGAAAATGCCACTGATGCGGATAAAGCCAACGTCCGCAATAAAGTAAATGGAGCCAAGGCCGAGAACATCCGCAGCAAAGGCAATGGGAAAGGCGATCTCGAGCTGACCGTGGTTGGCGGCGATGCGGTGGTGCTGGCTGCCCAGCTTGCCAAGGACCCCGCAGTTGAGTTCGCTGAGCCCAACTGGATCTACACCACTGGCGCAACGTCAACCGATCCCTACTTCACCAACGGCTCCCTCTGGGGCATGCAGGGTGGCAACGGCTCCAACGCCTCCGCCGCCTGGGCCGCCGGTAAGACTGGCTCGGCAACGGTCTATGTCGGTATTATTGACGAAGGCATCCAGCTGACCCACCCCGACCTGGCTGGCCAGGTTTGGGTCAATCCTTTCGACGCTGCTGATGGCATCGACAACGATGGGAATGGCTACGTTGATGATATCAACGGCTGGGACTTCGACGGCAACAACAACACCATTTATGATGGCGGTACCCGTGGCAGCCTGGACGATCACGGCACCCACGTTGCCGGCACCATCGGCGGCAAGGCCAACACCCAGGGCGTCGTCGGCGTCAACTGGAACGTGACCATGATCTCCGGCAAGTTCCTGGGCCGCCGCGGCGGCACCACCGCCAACGCTGTCAAAGCCGTTGACTACTTCACCAACCTCAAAACCCGCCACGGCCTGAACATTGTCGCCACCAACAACTCGTGGGGCGGCGGTGGCTACTCACAGGCGCTGTTCGATGCAGTTAGCCGCGCCAACAACGCCAATATTCTGTTCGTCGCCGCCGCCGGCAACAGCGGCACCAACAACGACACGACCGCGTCGTATCCCGCGAACTACGATCTGCCCAACGTGATCGCGGTCGCCGCCATCGACAAGAACGGCGCGCTGGCCAGCTTCTCACAGTACGGCAAAGTCACGGTTGATATCGGCGCCCCAGGCGTGGCGATCAACTCGACCACCGCCTACAACGGCTACTCAAGCTACAATGGCACCTCGATGGCTACCCCCCACGTCACCGGTGCCGTCGCCCTGTACGCCGCGTCCAACCCAGGCCGCAGCGCCGCCCAGATCAAGTCCGCCATTCTGTCCAGCGCGGTTCCAACCGCCTCGCTCAATGGCAAGACCGTCACCGGCGGCCGCCTCGATGCCTTCGCCGCATTGAGCAAGTAAGCCTTCGTTTTTTCCAAAAACGACCAGGCCCCGCCGCTCGAAAGAGCAGCGGGGCCTGGTCGTTTAGCGTGCCCGCGCCAGAATTCAATCAGCTAACGCGGACCGTGGTGCCGCCTAGCGCAGATAGGTGCGGAACCACTGAATCTGCTCCTGGGCGCCGTACAGCTCATAGGCGTCCGACTGGACAATGCCATGGCCGGCGTCGATGAACTTGATCATGCGGGCCGGCGTGCCCTGGTTGACCAGCTGGAGATGCAGGTTCTCGTTCTGGGCAACCGGCAGGAAATCCTGCGAGCCGTGGAAGGTCAGCACCGGGGTTTTGACCCGGCCGGCGTTGTACGAGGGCGAGTCCCGGCGATACTCTTCGGGCGCGGCGAACGGGGTGGCGCCCTGGAGAAACGGCATTGCAATCGCATAGCCGCGATTCCACTCGACCACATGGTCGATCAGCGCGCACTGTGGGTTGGCGGCGGAGTACAGCGTTGGGTAGCGGATGATGCTCTGCCAGGCGAAGTAGCCGCCGTACGAGCAGCCGGTAATCCCGATTTTGCCCTGGGAGGTCCAGCCGCGGCCGATCATCTGGGCGACAATCTCGGCCTGCTCGTCGATGTCGATCGAGCCAAAGTTTTTGCCATCGGCCAGCGAGTTGAGCACGGCCGGGCCATAGCCCTCGCGCCCGGCCAACGGGGTGACCAGCAGAGCAAAGCCGAAGTTGGGCAGCAGCGCATACGGCGCCTCGACATAGGCGGCCCACTGATTGTTCATATAGCCGCCTGGGCCGCCCTCCTGCCACACCACAACTTTGGTATTTTTCGGCGGGAATGGGGCATCGGCGGGCTGAATCAACACGCCGGTGCGGGTCTGGCCATTCTTCAGCTTAAATGAAACCGGGTCCTGGCGGGTCTGGCTGAACTCGCGCAGGTTCTCGTTGACCCAGGTCAGGCGATACAGCGCCTGGCCGTCCCACTGGAGGCGATACATGTCCGGCGGGCTGGTGTAGGAGCTATGGATGAAGACCAGGTGGTGGGAGTGGCGGGTCGGCAGAACCGAGTAGTACGATCCGGCCGGGACCGCAATGTCGCGGAACTCACCCGAGATGCGGTTGTAGTAGTACGGGTGCAGCTCAGTGCCCACAATCCCGGTAAACAGCACCTCGTCGGGCGAGACGAACTGCGCCGTGACGCCAAATGGCCCGGCCAGCTCGACCGGGGTAAAGCTGCTGATCCGCTTGAAGTCGCCATCATAGAAGGTGAACGAGCTGCGCTCAGCAAACTGGGGAATGTAGATCGGGTACTTGCGGCCGGCGATCCGGGCCGGGTGCAGCGCCTGGCCGAGGAACGTCTTGTTGTCGGTGCTCCAGCCGGCGCCGACCACGATTTTGTTGTCGCTGGCGGCGGCGTGCAGCACCTTGCTGGTGCCGCTGTCGATCTCGAAGGCCTCGATAAACGAGTTCTGCAGGAAGGGGTTGTCGCCCGGCGGCAGCGCGCCCGTGGCGTCACGGTAGATCTGCTCCGAGATTAGGGCGCCATCGAAGATCGGGCGCACCGGGGCCTCTTCATCGTACAGGCCGGTGAGGGTGAAGGCGATGCGGCCGCCGTCCTGGCTCCACACATTGCCCACAAACGAGGTGTTGGGCGCAACCGTTTTGAGGTAGAAATAGCGCCCGGCGAATACATCGTACACGCCGAGATCAAGCTGCACGGTGGAAACCTCCAGCACCGTGCGATCCTGGTTGAGTGGGTGGAAGCGCCTGGCGATGTTCGAGCCGTGCCGCGCCGCGTTGGCAAACCGGGCTTGGAAGCTCGCCGGCAGCTTGGGGGCGGCGTCGCGCTCGGGCAGCTTGATCCGCACGCTGGCAAATGGCTCATCGGTCTCTGCGCTGTCGCTGAAGCTTGCCAGCATGACCCGCGCGCCGTTGGGTGAGAGCCCAACCACGAACACATTCTCCGGCAGCGTAATCGGCACGCCGCCGACCGCCCCGCTCACGCGGTCGATCATCACCAGCGCGGTACCCTGGGCGCCGTCGGTCTCCGCGTACACCTGCAGGTCCAGGCCGATAGTGGCCAGGATGCGCTCGTTCACCCAGGCGCTCACGCCGCTGTCCAGCGAGAGCGGCACATAGCGCCCGAAGCTGGCCGGATCGAGGGGCGTCAGCGCGCCGTCCATAATGTTCTTAAATCCAACCGTGTCGCCCTCGACAATCAGCACGCTGGTGTCGTCGGGGCTGATTGGGCTGAGCGCAAATACATTGCCCAGGCCTAGCTGCAAGGTCGCGATTTTTTCAATCTCATCCTCGCCAAGCACCGTTGGCAGCTCGCCCTTCGCTTCATCGATCAGCACAACATTGGTCTTGGGATCGGCGGCCCGCGCCGGGATTGCCGTCAGCAGGGTGAGCAGTGCCAGTGCCATCACCATCCAGCGAAAACGTCGCATAGAAGATCTCCTCCACATTAAATCAAAGCACACGAAAAATCAGAGAGCTAGCCAGATTTGGGTCGATTAGAGGCACCTCCGTCGTTCACGGCATCGTGACAAGGCGTGAAAAATAAAGGTTCAAGGGGTGAGAAAAGGATGAGAGCGCCCACAGAATACCATGCCTACTCGGGCTTTACAAACCAGAAAAGCCCGGCTGCAGGTTCACAAATATGCACAAGGCGCGGCGGCTGGAGCGCTATCGAAAGAGCTTTTTGACATACTCTTCATCCTACTGGTGTTAGAGACGCTCCATCAATGACAAAGGTTGCAGAGAGGGCGCTCATTGTAATTCCCTTCACCGGAACTTCAGGAACATCAAATCGAGGGCCAGCTAGCACTGGCCCCCCATCCTCTAACCTCTAACCCCGCGCCTCACACCTCAAACACCAGCCGCCCGTCGCGGGCATCGACGCGGACGGTGGTGCCGACTGGGTAGTGGCCCTGGAGCATGGCGGTGGCCAGCGGGTTGAGCAGCTCGTTCTGGATGGCCCGCTTCAGCGGGCGGGCGCCGTAGATCGGGTCGTAGCCGGCCTGGGCCAGGTGGCGGCGGGCCGCCTCGGTCAGCTCCAGCTTCAGCTTGCGGTCGCCCAGGCGCTTGGTCAGACGCTCGACCTGGATCTCGACGATCTGGCCGATCTGCTCCTGGGTCAGCGGCTTGAAGATGATCACGTCGTCGATGCGGTTGAGGAACTCGGGCCGCAGCTCGCCGCGCAGCTCCTCCATCACCATCTCGCGCATCGCGACCTCGTCGTGGAGCAGGTTCTGAATCCGCGTGCTGCCGATGTTGGAGGTCATAATCACCACGGTGTTGACGAACGAGACCACCCGCCCCTGGCCGTCGGTCAGGCGGCCGTCGTCGAGCAGCTGCAGCAGCGTGTTGAACACATCGGGGTGGGCCTTCTCGATCTCGTCGAACAGCACGACGCTGTAGGGTCGTCGCCGGACCGCCTCGGTGAGCTGGCCGCCCTCGTCGTAGCCGATGTAGCCGGGCGGCGCCCCGATCAGGCGGGCGACCGAGTGACGCTCCATATACTCGGACATATCGATCCGGATCATGGCCTGCTCGTCATCAAACAGAAACTCGGCCAGCGCCCGCGCCAGCTCGGTCTTGCCGACGCCGGTCGGACCCAGGAACAGGAACGATCCCAGCGGCCGGTTGGGATCCTGCAGGCCCGCCCGTGAGCGCCGCACCGCGTTGGCCACTGCCACAACCGCCTCGTCCTGGCCGATCACGCGGGCGTGCAGGCGATCCTCCATCTTGATCAGCTTGGCGGCCTCGCCCTCCAGCAGCTTGGAGACCGGGATGCCAGTCCATTTGCCGACGACCTGGGCGATATCCTCCTCGGTGACCTCCTCGGTCAGAATCATGCCCTGGTCCTGCATGTCGCGCAGGCGGCTCTCGGCCTCGACCAGCTGGTGCTCCAGGGTGTTGAGCTGGCCATACTGCAGCTCGGCGGCGCGGTTGTAGTCGTACTGGCGCTGGGCCTGCTCAATCTGCACCTTGGTCTGATCGATCTTCTCCTTGACCTGCGAGATCGTGTTGATCACGTCGCGCTCGCCGGAGAGCCGCGCCTCCAGGCCGGACTGCTGCTCACGCAGGTTGGCCAGCTCGCGCTCCAGCCGTTCCAGCCGCTCCTTCGAGGCGGCATCCTTCTCGCGCTTTAGGGCCTCGCGCTCGATCTCCAGCTGCATCCGGCGGCGCTTGATCTCGTCAAGCTCGGCCGGGTCGCTGGTGATCTCCATGCGCAGCCGGGCGGCGGCCTCGTCGATCAGGTCGATCGCTTTGTCGGGCAGGAAGCGGTCGGTGATGTAGCGCTGCGAGAGCATGGCGGCGGCGACAATCGCCCCGTCGGTGATCCGAACATTGTGGTGGGTCTCGTAGCGCTCCTTCAGGCCGCGCAGAATCGAGATCGTGTCCTCGGTGGTTGGCTCGCCGACCAGCACCGGCTGGAATCGGCGCTCCAGGGCGGCATCTTTCTCGATGTACTTGCGGTACTCGTCGAGGGTCGTCGCGCCGATGGTGTGCAATTCCCCACGGGCTAGCGCCGGCTTGAGCATATTGGAGGCGTCCATTGAGCCCTCGGCGGCGCCGGCGCCAACCACGGTGTGCAGCTCATCGATGAACAGGATCACCTGACCCTCGGCCGATGTGACCTCCTGCAGCACCGCTTTCAGCCGCTCCTCGAACTCGCCGCGGAACTTGGCCCCGGCGACCAGCGCGCCCAGGTCGAGCGCGATCAGCTGTTTGTCGCGCAGCACCTCGGGCACATCGCCGCGGACAATCCGCTGGGCCAGCCCCTCGACGATCGCGGTCTTGCCCACGCCCGGCTCGCCGATCAGCACCGGGTTGTTTTTGGTGCGCCGGGCCAGCACCTGGATGGTGCGGCGAATCTCTTCGTCGCGGCCGATCACCGGGTCGAGCTTGCCGCGCTGGGCCAGGGCGGTCAGATCGCGGCCATACTTCTCCAGCGCCTGATATTTGCCCTCGGGGTTCTGGTCGGTGACCCGCTGGTTGCCGCGAATCG
>JACCRK010000215.1 GCA_013813565.1 Herpetosiphonaceae bacterium | reverse complement strand
GATGGTCGTTCAGCACCCGCGAGACGGTCGATCGTGAGACTTCGGCAAGTTCGGCAATTTGCTGGATTGTCATTTGTGAACTCATTTGAAATCGCTCCCAAGGATTTGCACTAAAAATGCACTAAATTCCTTTAGTTTAGGGTAGATGAGCCGTGAAAAACGTGGAAACTGCGCGGTGATGCTGAAAACGGTTTCACAGTTCGAGGGTCTTCTGTGTTACTTTGGGGCGATCCAGACCTGGTTTCAAGCCTTTGGGAGCGCTCCCACAGAAACTGGACGTATCATAATCTGATCCGCATTAAATGTCAAGCGGCTACCATATGTCTGCTCACCTAGCTAAGGTCGTTGCCGCGCTAGCTGTGGCGCGGGTTTGGGGTAGAATGGAGTCGGGCTTGAGTGTGGCTTGATGTATGTGAAAGGAATAGCTGCGATGGGCCGACGTAAACAAACCCAGGGGCTATGTGCATTTTGTGGCAAAACGCTGACCCGCAGCGGTATGGCCAGACACCTGGCCAGCTGTCCGCAGCGAGCCAGCGCCAGCGCCAGCCAGCGACCAGGCCCCGACCAGACGCTCTACCAACTACAGGTGCAGGATGCGATCGATGGCACGTTCTGGCTACAGCTGGAGATGAATGGCGCGGCGACGCTGGCCAAACTTGACCACTATCTGCGGGCGATCTGGCTGGAGTGCTGCGGCCACCTCAGTCAGTTCTCGGAGGGCGGCTGGCGCGGCGACGAGATCGCTATGGGCCGGAAGATTGAAAAGGTGTTTGAGCCTGGCCTGGAGCTGACCCACATCTATGACTTTGGCACCTCATCGGAGACCTTGATCAAGCTGGTGGCGACGCGCGTGGGCAAGCCTCTCACCAAACACCCGATCAGCCTGCTGGCGCGCAACGATCCGCCCGCCGAGGTCTGTCAGGAGTGCGGCCAGGCCGCCGCCTGGCTGTGTGTGGAATGTGTGTACGAGAACCAGGCCACTGGAATGCTCTGCGACGCCCACGCCGACGGCCACCCCCACGCCAACTATGGCGAGCCGCTGCTGCTGGTGAACTCGCCACGGGTGGGCCTGTGCGGCTACGAAGGCCCGGCCAAGCCGCCGTATTAGTAGCTAGTGATCAGTAGCTACTAGCTAGTGCGCAGGAGCCACGAGCCAGGAGTGCTGTCCTAATCGAGCGATGCGAAATGCCGCTCCAGACGGGGAGTATTATCCACGAAGGTCACGAAGATCCGGGGGTAATTCTGCACTAGCTGCTAGCCACTAGCTGCCAGCTACTAGATCTTAGCCCTCAACCAGCACCGTGCCCAGGCCGATCAGCGCCGCGTCGAGGGTGGGCGGGTGGAACAGGCCGGCCCGGACGTCGCGGCTCAGCCGCTCCAGCGCCAGGTCGCTGGTCAGCGCCGCGCCGCCAACGATCAGCATGGCCTGGTCAACCGCCGCCACCGCGCTGGTCGCCGCCGTGGCCTTGGCCAGGCCGACCAACGCCTTGAGGCTGGCCCGCTCGGCCGGATGGCTGTCCCAGGTCTGGGCCACCTGATACAGCAGCGCACGGGCGCTCAGCAGCGTCGCCTCAAGGGTGCCAAACTGGCGTCGAATCGGCTCCAGGGTGCTAATCGCCTGGCCGTCCAGCGCTGTTGGCCGGCGGTCGCGGGCGTAGTCGAGCGCCGCCGTCCGAGCGGCCTGGGCGATCCCCAGGTACAGCGCGCCAATTGTGAGCTGAAACCAGGCCCCGGCGCTGCCACCGGTCGCATCGGGGGCGCCTGGCTCGCGGCGCACCAGCAGATCGGCCGCGTCGACCAGTACGTTCGCCAGCACCAGGTCATCGTTGCGGGCCGCACGCATGCCCGAGCCATTCCAGGTCGGATCGACCGACACGCCGGGCGCGTCCATTGGCACCAGAAATACGCCGGTGGCGCTGGTGCCGGCCAGCGTCGCGCCAACCAGGGCGTGGGTGAGGGCTGGTGCACCCGAGGTGTAGATTTTGCGTCCGCTGATGCGCCAGCCACCCTCGACCTCCTGGGCCACGGTGGCAAACAGCCCGCCGCGCGAGGGGCTGCCCATCTCGCGCTCGCTGGCCGCCGAGTTGATCAGCGCGCCGCGATCGACAATCTCCCGGCAGAGCCGCTCAAAGGCTGGTCCGGGCCAGGCGCTACTCTCGGCGATCCCGCCGATCAGATGCAGCGGCATGGCCAGCACCAGCGCGGTCGGCCCATCGCCCTGGGCCAGCTGCTCCTGGCACAGCACGGTCTCAAATAGGGTCGCCCCGCGTCCGCCGTAGCTGGCCGGCACCGTCAGCGCCTGGTAGCCGGCGGCGCGCAGGTCGACCAGGTTGGCGAACGGGAATGTGGCGCTGCGGTCGTGCTCGGCGGCGCGGGGGGCAAAGCGGCTGGCCAGGTCACGGGCGACAGCTACCAGGCCCCGCTGGCGCTCGGACAGGTTCAGATGCAGAATATCGATCATTAAGCTTCATCTCGCTGAATCCACCCCGAGCATCCCGACTCGGCGTGGATCGAAACAGTTGCTCAAATGGTATCATGGCTTGCATCTATCGGAGCTATAAGGAAGGCGACATGATCAACATTGAACGAATCGACCATCTAGTGCTGACGGTGGCGAGCGTTGAGGCCACCTGCGCCTGGTACACGCGGGTTCTGGGCATGGAGGTGCGCCCGTTTGGCGCCCGCAAAGCTCTCCACTTCGGCCAGCAGAAGATCAACCTCCACGAGATTGGCCGCGAGCTGGAGCCTAAAGGCCTGAATGCCGGCCCTGGCACTGCCGACATCTGCCTGATCACCAGCGCGCCGCTCGCTGCTGTGATCGCCCATCTGCAGGCCTGTGGCGTGCCGATTGTCCAGGGGCCGGTGCTGCGGACCGGGGCGCTGGGGCCGATCGAGTCGGTCTATGTGCGCGACCCCGATGGCAACCTGATCGAGGTGGCGGTGCCGCTGGGCTAGCGCCTGCCTGCGCGAAAATGTAGTGAATTGTCCCCTTCCAGCCCCTAGATGGCACCCTGCGAGGTTTCCGCTTTCACCGACCGAACCGCCCGCGTTTCACGGGTCTTAAGGTGGTCTCCGGCAGCGTTTTCGTCTCCGTCATTCCAGCGGCGCCGATCTTAACTCCCTCATGCAAAATATTGATCGCGGCATCCAAAAACCAGAAAACCATCGATCGAATCACTGAGATATGCTACACTATCCGCCTGAGCGTATCGGCGTGCCATATAGCCATGCATCAGCATCCAGCAGGACCGTTCGTCATATTAGTTGGTAGCCAAGCGCATGCGTTATCCTTGAGGAGTCTGTGTGACCAATCCTTTGAGCCGGGCTGATGCGGTGAGTTTCGTCCAGGCCGCCCAGGACCCCACCACCCCGCCATCCCAGCTTGCAGCGATCGCCGAGCATATTTTTCTCACGGCCGACCCCGACTATGAGCGGCCGACCTCCGGTGCCGATTTTCTCCGCGATGCTGGGCGCCAGGGACCGCTTACAGCCTTGCTGGATCGCCAGCCGCCCTCGCTGCTCACCGCAACGCTGCTTTCCAACCCTAACACGCCCCAGGAGCATCTCCTCCACTTCGCCGCCGATGTTCCTGAGGCCTTCCTCAACAATCCCATCTTGCTGTTGCTCTTGCTGGAGCATCCTGACCTGTTCCGCCAGATGGATCCGTTGCGGCTGCTGGTTTTTCTCGCCAGCGCCAGCATCCCCAAGGATCTGCTTGGGGCCATTCAGACCTCGGCGACCGAGACCATCCTGGATACCCTGCGACTGCATGTCAGTCTGCGTGGCGAGGCAGCGGACGGCTGGCCGGCGGCGGCGCAGCACGAGCTGGAGCGCCTGCCTCTGCCCGGGATCGATGGGCAGCAGGCGCTGATTGAGCATCTGGGGCTTGGCACGATCCCCGCGTGGCTGCTGGATCGGCTCAATCACTCCACCCATGCCCACATCCAGGCAGCACTGCATAACGCCGCTGACGTGCTGGCGGGAGACTGGCCCCCAGCGCTTGAATTCACCCCCAACCACAGCGTCTATGATCCGACCTGCATCGGCGCCTCCCGTGCCGAGCGGAGAGACGCGGCGCAGTCCAGCACTCCCGCCGTGCTCCGGGCGCTCGCGGATGATGACGATCCCGGTGTGCGGGCACGGGTGGCCCAGAATCCCCATACGCCGCTGGATCTGCTCCCGGCGCTGGAGCTGGCCGATGAGCAGGCGGTGCGGATTGCGCTGGCCCGCAATCCCAACACCCCGCTGGAGCTGCTGGAGAAGCTGGCCTGCGACTATAGCTTCTCAGCGATTCGGATTCGTCTGGCGGTGATTCACCACCCGAATGTAACCCCGGCCGTGGTGGAAAAGCTCGCCAGCGATGAGTCGATTCAGGTGCGCAATGCGCTGGTGCGGCTGCCACAGCTGCCCCCGACCGCCCGCCAGAACCTGCTCGATCGGGCGCTCACCAGCGCGCTCTACAGCCATGACCCGTTTTTTCATTGGCTCGCCATGGCCAACCCCCACACGAACCCCGGCCATCTACAGAAAGGCGTGCGCTCACCCTACTGGCGCGCCCGCTATGCGCTGGCCAACAATCCAGCGGCGTCTTCGGCAACGCTGGCTATCCTGGCGCAGGAGGGCAACGTATTTGTGCGTGCGGCGGCCAGACAGCAGCTTTCCCACCATACAGCAGAGAAGGAACGGGCATGAATCCATTTGAGTTGATCCAATATCTGAACACACTCGTGAGCAAAGAGATCTATTTGAGCACGATGATCTGGGGGCCGCCAGGGATTGGTAAATCCAGTATTGTCGCCCAGACCGCCCAGGAATATGCGATCGGGTTTATTGATGTGCGGCTGTCGCAGCTGGCGCCCACGGACCTGCGCGGGCTGCCGGTGCCCGAGAATGGGATCTCGCGCTGGTTTCCGCCGGAGTTTCTACCCCAGGAAGGGCGTGGAATTCTGTTTCTCGATGAGCTTAACATGGCCCCGCCGGCGATGCAGGGTGTGGCGCAGCAACTTATTCTTGATCGTCGCGTGGGCAGCTATCAGGTGCCAGACGGCTGGTTCGTCTGGGCCGCCGGCAATCGCAAGGAGGATCGCGCCTCGGTGTTTGATATGCCGGCGCCGCTGGCCAACCGCTTTGTGCATCTTGATGCCGCGCCTGATTTCGATAGTTTCAAAGCCTATGCCCTGAAAACCAATGTCGCCGAACGGATCATTGCGTTTCTGGCCTTCCGCACCACCCTGCTGCACAAGATCAACCCCCATCACCCGGCCTGGCCCTCGCCGCGCTCGTGGGTGATGGCCAGCCAGCTCTATCAGGCCGAGCTTGATATCAGCCCAGTGGTTGGCGTTGATGCGGCCTCGGAGTTTTACTCCTACACCGAGCTTTACAGCACGCTGCCGGACCTGGATCGTATTCTGAGTGGCGAGGGCGCGGCGCTGGCATTTCCCCTGGATCCCGGCGCCCGCTATGCGAGCACGATCGGCCTGACCGTGCGGGCGACGACCGCCGACGCGGCCTACCGGGCCTTCCGCTGGATGTCGGCAAAAGCGCCGACCGAGTGGGTGCAACTCTTTATCGCCGATGTGATGCGCCAGCTGCGCGCCAACGGCCAGCTTGGCGCCTTTGCCGGGTATGTCAAAGAGGATGCCGCGCTGCAAGAGTTCTTCCAGCAGTATCAACGGATGCTCGCGTGAGCCAGGCGAGCCTCAACAGCCTGATCAGCGCGGCGGTTCTGCGGCTGCGGGCGCGCTCGAGCTACTTTGGGACGCTGGTGCTGTTTGCGCCGGTCACGGAGTCGCTCACGGTGGAACAGGCTGCTACCGATGGCGCTCGGGTCTATATCAACCCCACCTACTTCGCGACCCTGGAGCGCACGCAGCAAGAGCGGCTGGTGCTGCACCAGGTTCTTCACGCGGCGCTGCTGCACGTGACCCGCCGCGGCAGTCGCGACCCACGGATCTGGAATACGGCCTGCGATATTGTGCTCAACGGCATCATCGGCACGATTGAGGGCATCGGAGCCGACCCGTACGCCTTGCGCGATGCGGAGCTTGAGGCGCTGAGTGTCGAGGAGATCTACGAACTGCTGCAGCGCGAGCCGAGCCGCTATCCCCTGACTGATGCGATTGATCTCCTGGAGCTGGAGGACGGCCGGGGGGAAGCGGGACAGGGAAAAGTCGAGGGCGAGACCCGTGGCACACGCCGCAACGCGGTGCTGGAAGCGCACTGGCGCAACGCGCAACACCAGGCCGAGCTGATCTCGCTGATGGTGGCCCAGGGCAGCATGCCCTCAAGCCTGCGGCGCGAGCTGGCGGCCCTCAACCCTGAGACACTCGATTGGCGGACCTACCTCTGGCGCTATCTGGTCCAGACGCCGACGGATTTCGTTGGCTTTGACCGGCGCTTTCTTGGCCGCGGTCTGTATCTGGATGCGCTCCAGGGTGAAAGCCTCCACGTGTATGTCGCCGTGGACACCAGTGGCTCGATTGATGAGCAGCATATGCAGGTGTTTATGCAGGAGGTGCAGGGCATTCTGCGCGCCTACCCACATATAACCTGCGATCTGTTCTACGCTGATGCGGAGGCCTACGGACCCTTTGAAATCTCGGCCTACAGCGATCTGCCGCCGCCAATCGGCAGCGGTGGCACCGATTTCCGGCCCTTCTTCGAGGCCGTGGAGCTGCTACGGCGACCCCATATAACATCCGTCTCGATCTATCTGACCGACGGCTATGGCAGCTTCCCGCCGGAGCCGCCAGCCAACCCAGTCCTCTGGATTGTTGTGGCTGGGGGCCTGGACACCGCGCAATTCCCGTTTGGCGAGGCGGTGCGCCTGATCATGGACCAGGGCTGAACGGCCCTAGACACGTAGAGTTTAGGTGCGGCCGGCCAGGGTGATGGGCGATTTCCCTCGCCATTTATCCCACGCCCATACACCCGGGCGGGGTTCTTTGGCGCTTTTTCTATACAGGCAGTGTTCAATTAAAGGAGCAATGATCAATGCAGATCAAAAAAGTTGGCGTGCTGGGCTGCGGCTTGATGGGCGCGGGAATCGCGCAGGTGTGTGCGCAGGCCGGCTTCACCACGGTGGTTCGCGAGGTTGAGCAGACCTTTCTCGACAAGGGCATGCAGCGCATCCAGGGCCTTCTGGCCAAGGATGTCAGCAAGGGCAAACTCAGCGCCGACCAGCAGGAGGCCACCCTCAGCCGACTGCGTGGCACGATCTCCTTCGAAGATCTGGCCGACTGCGACCTGATTATCGAGGCGATTGTGGAGAACATCGAGGCCAAGCGTGAAGTCTTCACCGCCCTCGACGCGCTCTGTCCGGCCCACACCATTTTCGTCTCCAACACCTCCTCGCTGACCATCGTCGAGATGGCCGCCGTCACCAAACGGGCCGACCGCTTCGCCGGGCTGCACTTTTTCAATCCGGTGCCAGTGATGAAGCTCGTTGAAATTGTCAGCGCTATCACCACCAGCCCAGAGACCGTCCAGACGCTGCGCGAGTTCAGCCAGGCCCTCGGCAAAACCTCGATTGAGGCCCGCGACACGACCGGATTTATCGTCAACCGCCTGCTGGTGCCCTATCTGCTCGATGCGGTGCGGGTGCTGGAAAGCGGCGTTGCCACCAAAGAGGATATCGACGAGGGCATGAAGCTCGGCTGCGGCCACCCGATGGGTCCGCTGGCGCTGCTGGATTTTGTTGGCGTTGACACGACCTACTACATCGCCAACATTATGTTCGAAGAGTTCCGCGAGCCACGCTTCGCCCCGCCCTCGCTGCTCCGCCGCATGATGCTGGCCGGCCACCTTGGGCGCAAGTCGGGCCAGGGCTTCTACACCTATGGCGGGTAGCTGCCGCCCCATTATGCTTGATGGGCGGCAGCTTTAGGCCTTTATTTTGGGGAGCACACGCTATGACCTACGAGAATATTCTGTTTGAGCGCACCGACGGCATCGCGGTCATCACCATGAACCGGCCTCGGGCGCTGAACGCGCTCAACGCCGCAACGATCGGCGAGCTCAACGCCGTGGTTGATGCAATTGCCGCCGACAGCAGCATTCGGGCCGTGATCATCACCGGGGCTGGCGAGAAGGCCTTTGTGGCCGGCGCCGACATCAGCGAGATCAACACGGTCACCTCGGCCCTCCAGGGCACCCAGCTGTCCGAGTCGCTGCACGCGGTCTTTTTCAAAATGGCTGAGCTGCCCCAGGTGGTCATCGCCGCGATCAACGGCTTTGCGCTCGGCGGCGGCTTCGAGCTGGCGCTGGCCTGCGATATCCGGCTGGCCAGCGAGAACGCCCAGGTCGGCCTGCCCGAGGTCACACTGGGCCTGGTGCCCGGCTGGGGCGGCGCGCTGCGCCTGCAGCGGCTGGTGGGCACCGGCATGGCCAAGTACCTGGTGCTGTCGGGCGAGCGGATCAAGGCCGCCGAGGCGCTGCGGCTGGGCCTGGTGGAGAAAGTCTATCCGGCCGAGGAGCTGCTCGGCGCCGCCCACGCGCTGGCCCGCACGATCACCAAAAACGCCCCGCTGGCCACCGCCCTGGCCAAGCGGCTGATCAACCGCGGCGCCGAGATGAGCCTGCGCGACGCGGTCGCCTACGAGACCGGTATCTTTGGGCAGCTGTGCACGACCGCCGACTGCAAAGAGGGCACCACGGCGTTTCTGGAGAAGCGCCCCGCCGTGTGGCAGGGGGAATAGGAGCCTGGTAGCTAGCAGCTAGTAGCTAGTTATAGATGTCTATTAGCTGCTAGCTACTGGCTACTAGCTACTACTAGCTAGCGCCGATTGACCAGCACCAGCCCGACGACACACAGCAGCAGCCCCAGCACCTGGGTCAGCGAGAGCCGATCGCGGAACAGCAGGATCCCGAGCGGGATCAGCAGGCTGGTGGCGGCGATATTCACCACCAGGCCGCCCAGGCTGATCGGCCAGCCGGCCCGGTAGGCCAGCAGAAACCCGACCTCGATCCCGGTCACCGCCACGGCCAGCGCAAAGGTGGCCCAGTTGACCTGGCGCAGCGAGTCGGCCAGGCCGAGCCTGAGGGGAAAGAGCGGGATCAGCGCCAGACACAGCAGCATCGCCACGGCGTAGACCAGCGCCATCGTCAGCAGCGGGTGAGCGGTCGGCGGAATGCCCTTCTGGACCAGGTGATACATCACCGTGGCGCCCACGGCGATCAGGATTGTCCCATAAAATAGCATGGCTGGTGGTCGCTTTCGTTCGTCCATACGCGCTCAGATGGCTCCATAAGCTGGGCTAGTATTCTACCTGGAATGTCAGGTTGTCGCTACTTGCTACCTCAAGTATAATAAAACGGTAAAGTTGCATTTACACCTCAGCGGCACAGGAGACTAAACTATGTGTGCATTTCCTTTGCGTGAGTTTGCCACCCGAGCTCCCACCAATGATCCGGCTCCACCTGGCGAACATGTTGCGCAGTTTCCTCCCGAAGCAACCTCGATTGAGGCCACAGGCTTGACGATGGGCTTTATCTCTGATCTGGTGCTCAAAGTCATCTATTTCAATGGCGCGATCAGCGCGCAGCGTATCTCTGAGCAAACATGTCTGCCGTATCTGCATGTGATCGACAATGTGCTGCAGTTTCTCAAGATGGGCGAGTACGTCGATATTATTGGCTCGGAGGGCGGGTTTGGCGAGCGCTCCTATCAATATTCGATCACGGCCCAGGGTTCGCGCAAAGTCAACGAAGTGCTGGATCGCTCGCAGTACGCCGGCCCGGCGCCGGTGCCGCTGCAATCCTACATTGATATGGTCTACGTTCAGTCGGTCGGCTCTATGACCATCGACCAGCAGCGTATTCGCCAGGCCTTCACCAACCTGGTGATCAGCGATCAGATGCTTGATCGCGTTGGCCCGGCGGCCAACTCGGCCCGCTCGCTGTTTCTGTATGGCCCGCCTGGCAACGGTAAAACCACCATCGCCGAAGGTATCTCGCGAATCATGGGCGGCTCGGTGCTGATCCCTTACTCGATCGAGATCGACGGCCAGGTGATCAAGATGTTCGATCCGCTCAACCACTCGGTGCTGACCAAGCCTGAGATGCGCACGGAGGACGAGACCCCAGCCCCGTTTGGCAGCACTGGCCAGCAGTCTACCCCGGCGCCTGACCGCCGCTGGCTGCACTGCAAGCGCCCGCGCGTGATGGTCGGCGGCGAGCTGATTCTGGAGCAGCTGGAGTTGATTTTCGACCCGATCTCCAAGGTCTACGAGGCGCCCTACCAGATGAAGGCCAACGGCGGGCTGTTTCTGATCGACGACTTTGGCCGACAGCGCTGTCGCCCGGAAGAGCTGCTCAACCGCTGGATTGTGCCGCTGGAAAAGAAAGTCGATTTTCTGGCTCTGCAGACCGGCAAGAAAATTGAGGTCCCCTTCGATGTGCTGATCGTCTTCTCCACCAACCTGGACCCCAAAGGTCTGGTTGACGATGCCTTCCTCCGGCGTATTCGTCACAAAATCGAGGTCGGCAACCCTTCACCCAACGAGTATCGCGATATCTTCCGCATTGTGTGTAAGGCCAAAAACATTCCCTACAGCGATGATGGGCTGCGCTACTTGATTCAAGAACACTATATGAAAGTCAGCCGAGAGCTACGCTGCTGCCATCCACGCGACTTGCTTGATCAGGTTATGGACGAGGCCAAATACCGTGGTGTCCAGCCACAGATGAGCAAAGAACTGTTGGACCGCGCCTGTGAAGCGTATTTCGTGAAGATGTAACTGGAAAGGCACCGCTATGTCATTGCTCAAACGTCTTGGTGGATCACCCGAACCGGCGGCACCGGTGGCACCCGTTCCCCCGGCAACCGAACGGGTCAACGAGTATCGCTCGTCGTCGCTGACCCCGCTGGCTCCCCCGCCGCCGCCACCCTCGATGGAGGCGCGCCCCAGCGGCGGCGGCCTGAGTGCGCTGACCGCGTCCGCAACGTCATCGGCCACGCCCCTGATGGGCACCGACGGTGAGACCCAGATGAAAATGCTGGAGCTTTCGCTGTGGGTGCTGGATAAGATCCAGGCCTCGGTTGGCACGCAGACCCAGCTCACCCGCTCTGAGGAGTCCGAGCGCATGATTCAGGAGCGCTTTTCGACCTTTGTGCGCCAATCGAATTCGAACCTGGACCAGGATCAGAGCAAGCAGCTGTATCAGATGGTGCTTGACGAGATGTTTGGCTTTGGCCCACTCGAGCAGCTGATCCGCGACGACAGCGTGACTGAGATCATGGTCAATGCCAGCGATGTGGTCTATGTGGAGCAGAAGGGTAATATCACCCTGTCGCACGTAAAATTTGCCTCCGACGATCACGTCCTCAAGATTATTGACCGGATTATTCGGCCGCTTGGCCGGCGTATCGACCGCAAGTGGCCGATGGTCGATGCCCGTCTGCCTGATGGCTCGCGGGTGAATGCGATTATTCCGCCCTGTGCCATCGATGGCCCGTCAATCAGTATTCGTAAGTTCTCCAAGAAGAAATTGCAGGCTAGCGACCTGATTTCCTATGGCTCAATGACCAAGGAGATGGCCGAGTTCCTGCGCGCCTGCGTGGTCAGCGCGATGAATATTGTGGTCTCCGGCGGCACCGGCTCGGGCAAAACCACCCTGCTCAACGTGCTGAGCAACTTCATCCCCGACAAGTACCGCATCTGTACGATCGAGGACTCGGCCGAGCTACAGCTTGGCAAGGAGCACGTCATTCGGCTTGAGTCCAAGCCCGCCGATATCGATGGCTCGGGCCTGGTGACCATCCGCGATCTGGTGAAGAACTCGCTGCGTATGCGGCCTGACCGCATCGTGGTGGGCGAGATCCGCGACGGCGCCGCGCTGGACTTGCTCCAGGCGATGAACACCGGCCACGACGGCTCAATGTCCACCGTCCACGCCAACACCCCGCGCGATGCCATTCGTCGTCTGGAAACGCTGGCGATGATGTCGGGCCTTGACCTGCCAGTTACCGTTATTCGCGAGCAGATCGCGTCGGCGGTGCACGTGATTGTGCAGCAGGCCCGTCTGCGTGACGGCTCACGTAAGGTCGTGGCGATCACCGAGGTTCAGGGTATGGAGAGCGGCCAGGTGACGCTGCAGGATATCTTTACCTTCGACGATCAGGGCGATACCCCCGATGGCAAGGTGATGGGTGTGCTAAAGCCGACCGGCACCCGTCCCAAGTTTACGCCCATCCTGGAGCAGCATGGCTTCAAGCTGCCGCCATCGATCTTCGGCGCCACTTTCCCCGGCCAGCGCCGCTAGTGCGCTGGGGCAGGCAAATCCTAGTGCTCCCAACTGGCTGGTTGTCAGTCCACCTGGTTAAATTGAAGGGCAGGTATGGCGGGTCTTCGCACCGGCTGTATCTGCCCATCGATCTATCCGCCTCTGGCC
>JACCRK010000211.1 GCA_013813565.1 Herpetosiphonaceae bacterium | reverse complement strand
ACCGGAACGCGCAGTCACACGGTTGCCCTGCCGCTGTATCGGGTGCGCAGCGCCCTCAGTCGTCTGTGGCTGGCGTTTAAACCGCCATCCCGGATTTCCTGGCCAGAAAATCCGGGATGACTCATGTTAGATTCTCGCCTGAACTGTGGTGGATAGGCATTGATGTGTCAGCCGATCCACAGGTTATACCTGCACTGGTCTGGGGAGCGCTCAGCGCGCCTGCCACACCATGGCCTCGCCAAGAAAGATGGGACAAAACGACCTGATCCTGGGATTCGAATCTGCGGGCTGATTCTATACTAACGCTATTGAAATCGTTTGGCTCGTTGTGGACGAGCACCGCAGGAGGACAGGATCATGGTCTATCGAAACGTTCGCAAGCTGGCGTTGGCGTTCATGGTGGCTGGCACAGTCGGTTTTTTTGGGAACGGGAATCAGGTTCCCGCGGCGGGAGCCCAGGCTGGCTGTAACGCCGGAGTGGTGATCAACGATGGCTGGGGCGGCCATGTGCTCAATGGTGGCAATGGCAACGATACTATCTTCGGGGACCTTGGTAGCGATACCATTAGCGGTTATGACTGCAACGATGCGCTGAACGGCGGTGACGGCGCTGATGGTATTTACGGTGGCGACGGCAGTGATACCGTCAACGGCGACGATGGCGAGGACTATGTGTGGGGCGAGTCGGGTAATGACGCCCTTTATGGCAACAGCGGCCACGACCACCTGTATGGTGGCAATGACAACGACTATATCTATGGCGGCAATGGTGACGACTATATCGATGGCGGCCCCGGCTACGATGTATGCTTCGGGGGCAACGGCAACGATACTATCGTCAACTGCGAAAAGGTTAATTACAATTAGCTATCCTGCGCTGTAGCAGCGCACTATGTCTACCCGAGGGCCCGGCCAGCGCTTGCTGATCGGGCCCTCGGGTTTTCGCCTGGAATCATCGCCGCGATTGCGGCCACAAATACACAGGTAAAATATAAACAAAATATGGACAAATTCATTGCAACATTGTATAGTAACGGCATACCATATGAGGTGGAGCAATGCAACAAATTACCTATCAGGGCGCAGTCTGGACCATCATTCAACAAGATCCTGATTTTGTGCAGGGCCGATTCGAGTATGCCGGCAACGAACATTGGCTGGAAGTGCGCACCCTCAACATCAACGAAGCGCCGCTGACCTATGGGCTAAATATCCTCGGCTGCGGCCACGAGATCTGCGTCCCCCAGCTCTATGCCAGCTTTATTGTGGCTGGCGATCCGATCACCTATCATGAACAGGCGGCTCAGGCCCTAATCGCATATATCAAAGCGCATTAAAGTATTCCTCCCACTAAAACACGCCACCCCAGTCACAATGACTGGGGTGGCGTGCATTCAGGCCAACAGCTTATTTATTAATTTGATCCTCAGGTGGGCGTGTGGTCAGAGTAATCTGCACTTCCTGGGCCTGTCCATCGCGCAGCACGCTCAATGTCACCGTATCGTTGGGCTTGTACTGCATCAGCAGGCGCTGGAGCGAGGTGCTCGGAGTGATATCCTCACCATTGATCTGGGTGATGATATCGCCTGGCAGCAGCCCGGCCCGGCGTGCGGGGCCGCTGTCTCCCACGCTGGTAATGACAGCCCCTTTGTCAGTGCCAATCCCCGAGGTTAGCGCGTCTGGGGTGAGCAGTTCGTATTCAATGCCCAGAAAGGGCCGCTCAACATCGCCATTTGCGATCAAGGCATCGCTGACCTCGCGCACGATATTCGAGGGAACGGCAAAGCCCAGCCCCTGCGCCACATCAAAGCTGCCCTGGTCGCCCCGAACCACCAGCGTGTTGATGCCGATCACCTGGCCCTTGACATTGATCAGCGGGCCACCGCTGTTGCCGTGGTTGATCGCGGCATCGGTTTGGATCAGGCCCTCCATGCGGTCGACCGAGCGATTGAGGGCGCTGACCACACCGACAGTGACGCTGTTCTGAAACTCACCCAGCGGGCTGCCGATTGCAATCACCGTCTCGCCCGGCTGCAAGGCATCGGAGTCGCCCAGCTCGGCCATGCCGGGCACGGCATCGCGCACCCGAATGACCGCAATATCGGCATAGGGATCGGTCCCAATCAGCTCAGCATCGTGATATGAGCCATCGGCGTAGATCACCTGAAGCCGCCGCTGGCCCTCAAGGACGTGATTATTGGTGATGATGTAGCCATCTTCACTAATAATCACCCCCGATCCGCTGGCCTTTTGATTGGAATTGATCGTGCTGACCACCTTCACTACCGCTGGTGAGGTTTTGGCGACGGTTTGTACCACCGCGTCCGAGGCCAGATCGGTTACTAAGGCCGGTGTGTCAGCAGCCGCTGTTGGGTTTACCGGCAAACCTGGCTGTGGAGTAATCACTGTGCGCGTCGGCTGGAGATCCTGTGCCAGCTGATATCCGGTCACGCCACCCACCAGGCCACCCCCAAGACCCGCCAAAATCATCGCTATTACAACCAGCGCGGATAAACCTATCTGTCGTTTGGGTGAAGCCATAACCGCTCCTGGAACATACAAAAGAAACGACTGTAGTCTCTTTATTTTTGAACACTGCTTGTATTGTACTGCGATTGTGTTAAGTTGTAGGCTAAGTCTGGCTAAATTCCAGATGAGGAGGATTGCCACTAAAAAGCCCCTGGCCTGAAATGCAGGCCAGGGGCTGATTGGGTATGTTGATTGACCAGATTGTTTGAGCGTGGCCTAGGCCGCCATCGCTGATGGCTCAGCCGGGTGCTGGCGAACCCAGTCGGCAGCGGCGATCCAACCTTCAATCGTGGTGGGCTTTTTATCACGCCGCCCCAGATAGCGCTGGACTGCGTTCCAGTTGGTGCCGCCGACAACCGTGCTGTAGCGGGCAAAGAAGCGGCGCTCCGCCTCCGCAGCATCGAGCGGGCGGTTTGGCCGGTCGCTGGGCATGGCGCCAAAGGCTTCATCAAGCGCTAGCTCAGGATACAGGGTCGCCAGTTTGGCCGGATAGAACTGATTGAGTTCCAGGTGGACTGGTCGCGGCGGCTTGATGATCGGGCGCATCGTGCGCTCGCTGCCATTGCGCTCCACCAGGACAATCGCATCGGCTTCGTAGGTGATATTTTCGTCGGCGAGCACCCGCAGTCCGACATCTTCACGTGAGCGCTCTTCGCCATGGTCCTGATATTGTTTGGCCAGATGGCCGATGATGATGACATGAAAACCGGCATGTTTCAGCTCGGTCATTCCAGTGTAGATGGTCTGAAGGTTGCGGTTGAAGGAGGCGTACTCGTCGATCTCAATCGAGGCCTTGCGGTCGGTCTCGCCACCAGCACGCTGCTGGGCATACGCCCGCATCGCCTGCAGCACTTTGGAGACCGAGTCAAGCACAACCGTATCGCCAGGCTTGCCAAGCCGTTTAATTTCCTGCATCGCGGCGGTCAGCTGCGCCAGCGACAGCGTTTGGACCGCTTGAATGGCGTTATGCACGCCTGGCTTACCCAGCAAGTTCTTTGATGCGCCCTCGGTATCCAAAATCCAAACAGTGCCATTCCGCCGAGAACTGGCCGCTAGATGCGATTTACCTGCACCTGCCTGGCCTGTCAGAATAAACAGGCTGCCAGTAATAAGTTGATCCAGCGACTGAAACATTGTGCGTTCCTTTCTGGAGGTTATGCACCTCTTCCCGTTTACCCATGAACGACAGAATCGCTCGGTAGCATACTCGAATAAACGCACTATAGCACAAATGTTCTTACTTGTAAAGAGTTTATTTGTAGGGATTATGGCGCCGATGTGCGCCAGGCGGGGCAAATTATACCGACCACCGCCTGGGCTAGGGCTTATGCGTTCTCCCTTGAATCAGGGGTTTATTCTGATTCGCCACCCTTCCGTCCCTCCGCCGGAGGGAAACCCAAGGGTTTTCATCCCCCTGGACCCCCTAAAATCGACATCGTGGTGGAACCATGCCTGTTCATAACGAGAACGCATAGGCCCTGCCGCCTGGGCCACATTGACTGATCAGGATCAACCGTCATTCCCTACTCAACCAATCTCCCGGCAACCTCGTACTCAGCCTCGTTGAGGGCCATTGCCACTTCCGGCGAGGGAGTGGCAAGTGGCGCGGTGCTCAGCGCCATGTTCATCCCCGCTGTGGTGGCCAGCGGCTGCACCAGAATTGTGCATTGCCACTCAGCCGCTGTTTCTGGATAGTCGGCGCGCTGATGTGCTCCCCGGCTCTCGGTCCGCAACAGCGCCGCCCGCAGCGTAGCCTCGGCAGTCAGCACCATGGATTGTAGATCAAGGGCAGCGGCCAGATCCGGCCGGCCGTGCGGGCTAGCTGCCGCACACTGCCGAATGCTCGCAAGCTGCTCCAGGGCTGCCATCAGATTTGGCGCATCGCGCACCACGCCGGCGCCCTCCCACATCACTGTTTGCAGCTCGCCGATCAGCGCACGCAGGGTGGCCCCATCGCGGGTTGCCCACTCGGCCAGCTCGGCGCGGAAACGTTGGATCTGGGCTTCATCCAGGGCTGGGGCAGGCTCGGCAGCGGCATAGCGGCCAGCGCTTTCAGCAGCGATTCGCCCAAACACCAGAATCTCGGCCAGGCTGTTGCCGCCCAGCCGATTGGCCCCGTGAACACCGGCGGTCACCTCGCCGGCGGCAAACAGTCCTCTGACGGTGGTGGCGTGTGTTTCAGCCTCCACGCGCACGCCGCCCATCGAGTAGTGGGCGGTCGGAGCAATCTCCATCGGCTCACGGGTGATATCCACCCCGACGGACTGAAACTGGGCCAGCATCCGCGGTAGCCGCGCCGCAATCGTGGCGGCTGGCAGATGGCTGACATCAAGCCACACTCCGCCGTGCTCAGTGCCGCGGCCAGCGGTAATCTCGGTATAGTTCGCCAGCGCCACCCGGTCACGGGTCGATAGCTCCAACCGCTCGGCATCGTACCTGGGCATGAACCGCTCACCGTTGCGGTTGAACAGCCGACCACCTTCGCCGCGCACCGCCTCGGTCACCAGCGTGCCCTCCAGCTCCAGCGGCCAGACCATGCCCGAGGGATGAAACTGCACCAGCTCCATATCCGCCAGGGTTGCGCCGGCCTTGAAGGCCAGAGCCATGCCGTCGCCAGTATTCTCGCGGCGCCGCGACGAGGAGCGCCGGTAGATATGAATATGCCCGCCTGCCGCCACGATCACCGCCGCCGCCTGAACAATGATCTCGCGCCCATCCTCCAGGCTCCAGCCTAGCGCGCCATTCACGCGACCCTCAGCGCTCAGCAGCTCGGCAATATAGACCCGCTCCAGAATCGGAATAGCGCGGCGATCAACCTCGCGGATCAGCGCGGCGATAATCTCCTGGCCGGTGTAGTCGCCAACAAAGCAGGTGCGCCGATGGCGATGGGCGCCAAAGTAGCGCTGTGAGATGCGCCCGTCGTCCTCGCGGGCAAACGGCACTCCCCATTCAAGCAGCTCCTCGATCGCCCGCGGAGCCTGGCGGCAGAGCAGCTCCACCGCAGCCGGGTCGCCCAGGTAGCGCCCTTCCTTGAGCGTGTCGGCGGCGTGAATCGCCCAGGTATCCTCAACGTCAAGCGTGCCCAGGGCCGCATTGATCCCGCCCGCCGCCAGGACGGTATGGGCATCAGCTTTGGGCCGCTTGCCCAGCAGCAGCACCCGGCGGCCCTGATCGTGCAGCTCAATCGCCGCCCGCAGCCCCGCCCCGCCAGTGCCAATCACCAGCACATCGGTTGCAAAACGTACTGATTCCATCGCTATACCTCACTTGACATCGTATGATTTCAGCACGTTGCTGAATTCGTTCTAGCACTATACCTTGGGTTTTTTACCCAGTCTAAGATATGATGTATCTATAAATCATAGCCGGGAGCTATTGAATATAAAGCGAGGAATATCCATGGAGCTGACCCATCTACGCTATTTCGAGGCGATCGCCCGGCTGGGCACTGTTACACGGGCGGCCGCTGAACAACACATCGCGCAGCCATCGCTAAGCAAAGCGCTGCGTGGGCTGGAGTCCGAGCTCGGCATGGTGCTGTTCGATCGGGTCGGCCGACGGTTGGAGCTGAGCGACGCCGGGCGCACGCTGCTGCCATATGCCCGCCGGATCTTGCAGGAGGTCGAGGCGGCCAGAGCCGCCCTGCAGGCCCGCGCCGATCTAACGCTGGGGCACGTCTCGCTGGGGGTGCCGCCGACCATCGGCACGCATCTGCTCCCCACGGCGCTGGCCGATTTCAATCAGCGCCACCGCGGGATCGAGCTTGAACTGCACGAGGCGGGCGCCAGCCAGCTGCTGAGGCTGCTGGACGCCGGCAAGGTCGATCTGGCGGTGGTGTCGGTGCCGGTGGCCCAGGCTGCCTGGACCGAGCTGTTCACCGAGGAGCTGGTTGTGGCAGTCGCACCGACCCATCGGCTGGCGCAGCACGGGACAATCGCGGCAGCAGATCTGGCCCGCGAGGCGTTTATTCTGTTTCCGCCAGGCTACGAGCTCCGCCAGCAGACTCTGGATCTCTGCCAGAGCGCCGGTTTCGCGCCACGGATTGTGCTTGATGGCGGGGAGATGGATACGGTGCTGCGCCTGACGGCGGCGGGACTGGGGATTGCCGTCGTGCCGCAGCTAGCCCTCAGCGATACCCCGGAGCTGATCGGTCTATCAGTGCGTGATGTGCAGCTTCAGCGCACACTGGGCTTGATCTGGCACCCTGAGCGGCAGCTTTCACCGGCAGCCCGTGCGCTGCAGACGCTGCTGCTGGAGCGCCTAAAACTATAACGCGCTTCTGGATTAACTCTCACCCAGACTAGTAGATTTCCAAGCCTAGAATCAGCTTTGTGCTATACTTGATTGTTACATATACATTTTCTATGTAAAGTAATGCTCTCTAAAAAGGCCGGTTATAGGCCCAATGCTTCCCGAAACGGCTCGCTATGATCCGGCTGATTAAAGGCAGTATGGACAGCAGTATTGAGGACTAGAGTATAGGTCGCTTGCTTGCAAACTAGTGTTACGCTTAGCAAAGTATTTAATCGTGCAGATTGGCTGCTATTTAACCGCTGCCACCACATCCCCCGATATTGATCGGGAGATCCATCGAGGAGATGGTATGGATCATACCAAACAGCTCAGCATCCGCTTTTGGGGTGTTCGAGGCAGTTACCCCACCCCTGGTCCTGCCACAGTTCACTATGGCGGCAATACGCCGTGTATTGAGCTGCAGGTTGGCGACCAGACGCTGATTTTGGACGCAGGGACGGGCATTATCGGCCTTGGGCATCAGCTTATGCGTGAACAGCGGACGCAGCATGTTTTGGTCGCGATCAGCCATTTTCACCCTGACCATATTCAGGGCCTGCCTTTTTTTGCCCCACTGTATGGATCACCCGCCGCCCTGACCTTCATCGGGCCGGGGATTGGCGCCGAAAGTCTTGAGAATGTCCTCTGGCATACGATGCATCCGCCGTTCTTTCCGGTGGCCTTTCCTGCCGTCGATCGCCAGCCACAGATTTATACGCTGCGCTCCCCCATGACCCTGCAGATGCCCATCGCCGGCACCGAGGAGGCGATTCTGCGGCCCCGTCAGGATGGCGAAAGTCCTAGCGATGATCCCGCCATTCTGACCCTGGATGTGCAGCCATCAGCCGCCCACTCCGACCAGACGCTGCTCTACCGCATCACCTGGGGCGGCTGGCGGATTGTCTATGCGACCGATGTCGAGGGCGATGCGGCCATGAATCCGCAGGTGGTCGAGTTTGCCCACGGCGCGGATATTCTGATCCACGATGCCCAGTACACCGATGAGCGCTACTACGGCCACGCGCCCGGCCAGATGGCCACCCAGGGTTGGGGCCACTCCACGCTGGCGATGGCGTGTAACGTCGCCCAGACCGCCCAGGTGGGCGAGCTGATTTTGTTCCATCACGACCCAAGCGATGATGATGTTGAGCTGGCCGCCCGCGAGGTGACTGCCCAGCGCTACTTTCCAGCCACCCGTGCCGCGTATGAAGGGCTGGAGATCACGCTCAATGCCCGCTGTCCCCAGCCTAGTGAATCCACCGAGACACCTACTCAGCTACAAGGATAATTGATGACACTCTCTGTTGCCCCCTCCGATGCCCAGATTTATACCGAGACTCAGCGTCGGCGGACGTTCGCGATTATTTCCCACCCGGATGCTGGAAAAACCACCCTGACTGAGAAGCTGCTGCTCTACGCCGGGGCGGTTGACCACGCCGGATCGGTGCGGACCCGCAAGAATCAGCGCCACGCCACCTCGGACTGGATGGCCCTGGAGCGCGAGCGCGGGATTTCGATCACCTCGACTGTGCTGCAGTTCAACTATCAGGATTACTGCTTTAACTTGCTCGATACGCCCGGCCACCAGGATTTCAGCGAGGATACCTATCGCACGCTGATGGCGGTCGATAGCGCGATTATGGTGCTCGATAGCGCCAAAGGCATCGAGGCCCAGACCGAGAAGCTCTTTCAGGTCTGTCGCCAGCGCCACATTCCGCTGCTGACCTTCATCAATAAGCTCGATAACGAGGGCCGTGAGCCGCTGGCCCTGCTGGACGAGATCGAGCAGACCCTGGGAATGCAGGTCTGTCCGATGAACTGGCCGCTCGGCCAGGGCACCACCTTTCGCGGCGTCTACGATCTGCGCACCCAGCAGATCTGGTGGTTTGAGCGCACGGTCCACGGCCAGCACCGCGCCCCGGTCACCATGGGCCGGCTCGACGATCCGCAGGTTCGCGACGCGCTGGACACAGCCACCTGGAACCAGGTCCGTGATGAGATCGCCCTGATCACCGAGGTCAGCGCTCAGTTCGACCGGACGGCGTTTCTGGCCGGCACGCAGACCCCGATTTTCTTCGGCAGCGCCCTGACCAACTTTGGGGTGGAGCCATTTTTCCAGGCCCTGATCGAGCTGGCCCCGGCGCCGCGCCCCCGCGCCCTGACCGATGGCGTGCTCAACCCCGAGGCGCCCAACTTCAGCGGGTTTATTTTCAAAATGCAGGCCAACATGGATCCGCTGCATCGCGACCGCATGGCGTTTATGCGGGTGTGCTCAGGCCGCTTTGAGAAAGATATGACCGTGTATCACCCCCGGCTGCGCCGCTCCGTGCGTATCTCCCGGCCCCATCGGCTGTTCGCCCGCGACCGCACAACGATCGACGAGGCTTATCCTGGCGATGTCGTGGGCCTGAACAACCCAGGGCTGTTTACGATTGGCGATACGCTGTGCACCGGCACCCCGGTGATGTTCCCGCCGATGCCGCCATTCCACCCCGAGCGCTTTGCGATTATGTACAACCAGACCCCGGCCAAGCAGAAGCAGTTCCAGAAGGGCCTGACCCAGCTCAACGAAGAGGGCGTCATGCAGATTCTGTATGCCGAAGACGCCATGCGCCGCGAGCCCATTCTGGCCGCAGTTGGCGAGCTACAGTTCGATGTGGTGGTCGCACGGCTGGCCGGCGAGTACGGCGTCACCGTCACCCTCGATCATCTGCCGCAGGGCTCGGCCCGCTGGATTGTCGGCGAGCCGGCCGCCGTGGCCAAGGTGGCTCTGCCGCCGCGCAGCCGCATGCTCCGCGATATGGAGGGGCTGCTGGTGGTGCTGTTTGAGTCGCCCTGGGCCGCCGCCTACTGCCAGCGCACCCATCCGGCGGTGCGGCTGTGCCTGCGCCACGAGCTGGAGTCCGCGCAACTTGTTTAGCGGCTAGGGATGAGGGGTTCGCGGATCTCATTCCGTACAGTGTGCCGTTATTTCCGACAGATCTCTGAGGGGTAGTGGGGTCCCACACAGCAAGGCCCGGCGATACGCCTGCTGGGCTGCTGCCCTATCCCCGACCCCATGATAGAGGGTCCCTAAGCGACGAAACAGATCTCCCCGCTCCTGATGGATGGTGATCGCGTGTTCCAGGATAGCAATCGCCTCTGGGTACGTGATGACCGGTTCGGGCAGTCCGACCAGACTCGCACAGCTCATGGCCGCTTGCGCGTGGGTCGGATCACGTGTGATCGCGCGGCGGTAATCTTGGATCGCCGCCGCATACTGGGGGGCATCAGCGCCATAGAGCAGGATATCGCCGCGCGTCAGGTAGAAGTCGACCCGGTGCGGTGCCCGCTGGATCGCTTTATCAATCCAATCGAGGGCCTGCTGGTGCCGGATCAGGTCCGGATCATCGCTGCTGATCTGCCATAATAGTATGGCCAACACCAGCATAAGATCGGGGTCTAGCTCTATCGCTTGACCCAGGTTCAGATAGAGCCGAAACGCATCATGGTAGCGGGCTTCAAGGCGAGCTGTATTTGCTTCAAGCAAAATATCAATCTCTTGTCGCATTCGGTCCTCGTATAATTGTTCCTAGCTCTCGCTCAGACTATAGTTATGGTCCGCATTCAGCGTATTATACGTATTGTATACGTAACTTGTCGTTTGCCAAATAACTTGGTTCTCCCTCGCTTTTGGTGATGACGGTTTCCTCTACGGGCAAACATCCATCGTGAGGAGCGTGCTCCCAGCGCGGCCGTCATCCCGAATCACCAAACCAGAGGGAGAACCTCTCAAAGGCTCATTTAATGAGCGTCACGGCGGTCAATGCGCCGCCAGGAAATACAGAAGCGCGGCCGTCGCAGCACTTCATACCCGAACGATGACCCAAAATGAGTGTTATGCTGACTCGCCACGTTATCCGACAAACAACACTGCTACTCCGCCATCAGTGGTGGGTAGCTTCAGAATTAATACCGTGGTGCTTGAGAAGTTGCGCCGCCTCACGGCTGGCTAGGAATGCCCGGCAGTCGTGGACGGCGCGGCCCAGGCTAGCATCTTTGCTGCCGACCACGTACCAGTCCAGGGCCACCTGAAATCCCCCCAGGGCGACGCTGCCGACCTCGCGCTGCGCCGGCTGACAGCTCAGCGGCACAAACCCAATCCCCAGGCCGGCCTGAATCGCGGCAACTGTTGCGGTGACACTGTCGCACTCCAGAGCCACGGTGATCTCGCTGGCGGGCAGGCCGGCCCGGCGCAGGCTCTCGTCGATAACTCGCCGCATCATCGTGCCATAGCGCGGCAGAATCAACGGCTGCTCCCGGATCATGCCCAGGGTGATCGGATCATCGTTCAGCCACGGGTGCTGTGATCCTACGCAGCACACCAGCACTTCACGCCCGATGTGGATGCTTTCCCAGCCACGCCGCCGTTGCGGCTCGTCGATCCAGCCAATTTGGGCCTGGCCGCTATCGAGCCAGAGCAGCACCTGCTCCGCCGGGCCGACGGTGAGGATCAGCTCAACCGCTGGCCAGCGCTGGCGAAAGGCCGCCAGGACCCCCGGCAACATCCGCTCGCCGCTGGCCGGAGTACAGGCAATCGTCACCCGTCCGGTCACCTGGCCGCGCAGGGAGAGCAGAGCCTCCTCGGTGCGCTCGGCTAAGGCCACAATCTCACGCGCCGCCGGCAGCAGCTCCTCGCCGGCGTGGGTCAGCACCATGCGCTGGGCGACCCGGCGAAACAGGCGCACATCGCCAAGCTGCTTTTCGAGCAGGCCGATCTGCTGGCTGACGGCCGGCTGGGTCAGATGTAGCCGCTCCGCCGCCGCCGAGTAGGTGCCGAGCTCAACCACCGTCAAAAATGTATACAGATGGACCGTGTTCAGCATAGCGTCTCTCTTCTATAAGCACGAAGCGGGCGGCACATTGCAGCACCCTGGCAGCACTGGATCGCAATCATTAAGTCGGGCTACAGAATGAATTGCAAATTCGTCAAGCTGTAGTATACTTACGTTCAGGCAGCGTCGCCACATATTTGGGCAAAGACAGCCCACTCCTCATCTGAGGGGTGGGCTTTTAATTTGCCGCTCCACAACTCTCACACACACGAAAAACTAAGGAGGCCCAACAATGGAACAGAACCGTTCGACTTCAGAGCGCCCATGTCCAGATTGTGGTACAACGCTAGAACACCATGATGATGGCTCATTCTTGTGTTTACAGGAAAACGTCGTTTGGATGGCCTATGGCCCGAAGTTGTTGTTGCGCGAAGCTGTGATCAAGAATTCCCACCTGTCGCTTGAGCTCCCCTGGGAGAATCAAAAAGCAGCCTAGATTAAATGCAAAAGGCAGCGGATAAAAATTGATTTTATCCGCTGCCTTTTGCGTTTTAGGCGAGGCTACCAGCTTCCGCCGCCACCGCCGCCGCCGCCGCCGCCGCCGCCGCCGCCACC
>JACCRK010000209.1 GCA_013813565.1 Herpetosiphonaceae bacterium | reverse complement strand
GCAGTGATCGGCTGCCGCTGTCCGACCCCGCGCACCCGCCCCTCACCATCCCGGCGGCGGGCACTCCTGAACCCCTGCTCGACCACTTCCTGGCCCTGCTGGCCGGGATTGCCTGGCGCCTTGCATGCGAGCCTTCAACGGACGTACAATCAGTCGCATCGAAACAAGCCGCATAGGAGGCGAGGATGCAACAGCGATGTGTTTTGTACCTGCGGGTCAGTGATGAGCGCCAGGTTGACGGGTTCAGCCTGGCCGCCCAGGAGCGCGGCGGCCGGGCACTGGCCGCCAGCGAAGGCCTCGAGGTCTGGCGGGTCTATACCGATGGCGGCCAAAGTGGCACCAACGATCAGCGCGATGCCTTTCAGCGGATGGTCGAGGATCTCAAAAAACAGCGGGTCCGCGAGCGGATTACCACCGTCATCATTCACAAGCTCGACCGCTTTATGCGCGAATTGCGGCTGACGTTGAACTTTGAGCACGACCTGAAGCGGATGAAAATCCGCCTGATGAGCGTCATCAACACAATCGACACCAACACCCCCGAGGGCCGGCTGCAGTTTCAGATTGAGGCCGGGCTGGCCGAGTACTACAGCAACAATCTCAGCCGCGAGGTCAAAAAAGGCCTGACCGAGAAAGCCCGCCAGGGCCAGTGGGTTGGTCCCACCCCGCTCGGCTATACCCGTGGCCCTGACGGCGTGCTGGTGCCCAGTCCTGAGGCCGATGTCATTCGGCAGCTGTTCACGCTGTATGCCAGCGGCCAGCACAGCTATACCTCGATCGCCGATACGATCAACGCGCAGGGCCACCGCGTGATCGACCGCAGCACCCAGGTCCCGCGCCTGTTTGGCCGCGAGACGGTGCGGACGATTCTGCGCAGCCGGGCCTATCTGGGCTATGTCCAGAGCGGCGGGGTGGAATATCCCGGCCGCCACGCGCCGCTGATCACCCAGGCGCAGTGGGATACCTGCACCGGACTGCGTGAAGAACGCGATCGCAAGGGTGGCCGCTCATCGGTCAGCGGGCCGCGCTATGGCGGCATCCTGACCGAGATTGTCTACTGTGAGGCATGCGGCGGGCGCATGTGGTATCACCATAGCGGCTATGGCGCGTGGTGCTACTATGTCTGCTCGGGACGCTCACGCCGCCAGTGTGCGGTCGGCTTCGTGCGCTCCACCCTGCTGGAGGAGCGAGCGCTCAACCTCGTGCGGGCGTTGAGCCTGCCGGAGCACCTGCACGCCCGCGCGCTCGCCATGGTGCAGGCGCGTCAAGCCGCGCAGGAGCCAGCAGTAAAATCGGTGGATAAAGCCGGGATTGAGGCCGCGCTGCGGCGCTACGCGCTGATTTTTGCCGATGGGTTAATCAGTGAGGAAGAGTACACCAAGAAGAAACAGTATCTGCTGGCCCAGCTCCAGACCGCCGTGGAGACGCCGACGCCCCGGCCAGCGGTCAATCTGGAGCGGGCCGCCGTCGCGTTGGCCAATCTCAGCACCCTGCTGGATGCCGCCAGCACCGATGAACGGCGGGCGTTGCTGCGCACGCTGTTTGCGGCGCTGTACATTGAAGATGGGGCGATTAAAGCCATCACGCCGACCGTGATATATCTACCACTGATCGGCGCGATGCGGGAATTAATGCAATCCCCTGAATATGGGGTGGCTGACGGGGCTCGAACCCGCAACATCCTCTTCCACAGAGAGGCGCTCCACCATTGAACTACAGCCACCATAACAGGCGATGGGGATTGTAGCATGGCTTTTTAAGGCTGTCAAACTAAGATCTGCGCTCAAGCAGAGCATGGGCAACGATACTGCTGGCAAACCTCAGGTGGAAGCCCCTGCCACTGCTACAAAGGCTGATTGGCGAGTCTGTGCTCGGGCGTCCCTCCTCCAGCATGGATCGAACGATACAGTGGATGGCGCAAAACCCTAGTTGCGCCCCACCCCATTCATGGCTACAATAGCCAGGATATTTTATAAGGGAAGAGTTATGACGTTAGATGCCGCCCTTTTCCGCCAGGTAATGAGCCGTTTCGCCAGCGGAGTGACAGTCGTGACCACCAGCCACGCCGGCGAGCTGTACGGCCTGACCGTAAGCTCATTTACCTCGCTGTCGCTGGAGCCACGGCTGGCCCTGGTCTGCCTTGATGGCCGGACCCGCATCCACGCGGCGATCGCCGCGGCACAGGTGTTCGCAATCAACATCCTGGCCAGCGACCAGGAGGCCCTCTCGCGCCACTTTGCCGGGCCGCAGAAACACGACTGGTCGGCCACCGCCCACACCCTGGGCCTCCACGGCACCCCGCTGCTGAATGGCGCGCTGGCGACGCTGGAGTGCCGGCTGGCCAACACCTTTCCTGGCGGCGACCACACCATCGTGGTCGGCGAGATTGAGCAGGCCAATGCCGCTGATGGCGCGCCGTTGGTCTATTATCGGGCTGGCTATCATGCGCTAACCGCCCTTGAAGACTGAGCGAAAACAATCTGTGATATATCTGACGCTGTTTCTATTCATCATTGCGATCAGTCTGGCGTTTGTCGTTGGCTGGCAGGTGGGCCGTACTCGCCCGCAGGCCAGCGCCCCGCTAACCCCAACCGTGTCCTTCGAGATCACTATTCCGGCGGATACTCCGCCGGGTGACCCGCTGTACCTGACTGGCTCATTCAACAACTGGCATCCCGCCGATGCAACCTTTCTCCTCACCCGCACCGCCGATCTGGCCACGGGCGCGTGGATCTTTACGCCGGGTATGACCCTGGAGTACAAAATTACCCGTGGCTCCTGGCAGACCGTCGAGAAAGGGGTTGGCTCGCTTGAGATCGGCAACCACCTGGCGACGGCCACCGCTGGCACGGTGGTGACCGGCAAGGTGCTGTCCTGGGCCGACATTCTGTATCGCGAGGAGGCGATCTACGATCCGCGGATTGAGCGGGTGGATTTTGCCAGCGCGACCCTTGGGGTTACGCGAACGTTCTACATCTACCTGCCGCCGGAGGTGCGCAGCGATGAGACTCTGCGCGTGCCATCGGTCTATCTGCTGCGCGGCCACGAGCGCGAGTGGGTCAACAAAAGCGAGGATTCATCCCGCGCTGGCGAGCGCAATGTGATCGATGTGTACGAGGAGCTGCGGGCCGTCAACGCGATTGGCCCGCTGGTGTTTGTGTTTCCCGGCCTGACCAGCGCCAATGGCGCCGTCCACAGCCTCGGCATCAACATGCACGCCCCGGATCTGGCCCAGGATAAAAGCCTTGGCACCGGCCGTTTCGAGGACTACTTCTTCAAAGACTTGATCCCCTACGTTGAGACGAACTACCCGGTGCTGTTTGGGGGCGCCCATCGCGCCGTCGATGGCTTTTCGCTCGGTGGCTTTATGAGCGTCAACCTGGCGCTGCGCCAGCCCGGCCAGTTTTCCTCGGTCGGCGCCTACGACGGCCTGTATTTCTGGGACGATCCGGCCACAGGCACGACGATCGCCATCACTGACACCGTGTTCAACCGCTCGCTGTTTGATCCAAACTTTGGGGTGCCGCGTGATCGTGAATTTGCCGCCCAGAACAACCCGCTGACCCTGCTGCGCACCGATGGCGTGGCGGCCTCCCGGCTCCAGTGGCTGATTGAGTATGGCCCGCAGCCGGCCGAGCCAAACGTCAACTATTTTCGTGGGGTGCGGCTGGATGAGCTGCTGCAGGAGGTTGGCGCGACCAATCGCCTCAGCGGGGTCCTCGCTGATGGTATTCACACCTGGGAGATGGCTGACGAGCATATGCGCCGGGCGCTACCGCTGCACTGGGAGCGGATCAAGTGATCGCTGAGCTGTGGTTGACCCTGCGGCTCAGCCCCTATCCCAGGGTGTGGAAGCGCAGCCGCTGCCCGCTGCTGTCTTCTCGTCGTAGTATCGGTGGTAAAATAGGCTCCACAGCCGCCACAAGACCTTGTCATCCCTGGTTGGACAATTAAATAACGCCATCATGTAGCCAACGGAGGCTTACGTATGACCACAGATAATTCTGTCCTCCACGAACAAATTAGCACGTTAACCGGCCAGATTGCCGATCTAGAGACTCGTCTCAGCGCAGCCCAGGCGACTGAAAAGACACTCCGCGAGGAGGCCGATCGCTTTCGGGCCTTGCTGGAGTCCTCCCCAGAGTCGATTGTTGTCTATGATAACGAGGGTAAGGCGCTGTATATCAACCCGGCCTTCGAGCGCATCTTCGGCTGGAGCCGCGAGGCCCTGCTTGGCAAACGGATTGACTTTGTGCCGCCGGAGAATCTTCCCGAGACCCAGGAGGGTATTCGTCGCCTGTTCAGTGGCGCCGATGTTTATACATCGTTTGAAAGTCGCCGTTTTACCAGCGATAAACAGCTGATCGATGTCCATGTTGATGCGGCGCTGGTGTTTACCGCCGATGGCACCAAAAGCGGCATGATTGTAACCCTGCGCGATATCACTAAGCGCAAAAAACTTGAGTCCGAACAGCAGCGCCTGAATGAAGAGCTGATGCAGATTCAGAACAATATGCTGCTGGAGCTTTCCACGCCGCTCATCCCGATCAGCAATGAGATTGTGGTCATGCCCCTGATTGGCTCGATTGATGCCCGGCGCATCCAGCAGGTGATCGACAAGCTGGCCCACGAGATTCCGATCATGCGCGCCCGCGTGGCCATCCTGGATATCACCGGCGTGCCGATCGTTGACACCCATATCGCCAGCGGCCTGATCCAGGTGACTCAGGTGCTGCGCCTGCTGGGCGCCCAGGTGATTATTACCGGCGTGCGGCCGGAGGTGGCGCAAACGATGGTCACGATCGGGGTGACCCTGGAGAATGTGGTGACGGTGAGCACCTTGCAGGCCGGCATCGCCCACGCCATGCAGCGCTTTGATCAGCATACGCATTAGCATTCAGGCTTTCCACGCTACGCCATCGATCTGGCCCGCTGACATGTGCCCCTAATCCCTAATTCCGAAGCGCAAGCGCCAAATAGACGGTGAGGAGAGACCACCATGAGCAGCTATGACCAGCCGCTGATCCACGCCCACGAGCTGACCAAAGTCTATGGCCAGCATGTTGCCGCCGACCGGGTTACCTTTGCGGTGCGGCCTGGCGAGATTTTTGGTTTCCTGGGGCCAAATGGCGCCGGCAAAACCACCACAATCAAGATGCTGATCGGCCTGCTGCGCCCAACCTCCGGCGCCGCGCTGATCGGCGGCTACGATATAGCCCGCGAGCCGCTCAAGGCCAAGGCGCTGATCGGCTATGTCCCCGACCAGCCGCAGCTGCCCGATAAGCTGACCGCCCGCGAGTTTCTCCAGTTTGTCGCCGGGCTGTATCGCCTTGACCCGGCCCAGGCCCAGCGCCGTGGCGAGGAGCTGCTCGAGCTGTTTAGCCTGGCCGACCGCGGCGACGACCTTGTCGGTGGCTTCTCCCACGGCATGCGCCAGAAGATCGCCCTCTCGGGGGCGCTGATCCACGATCCGAAAGCGTTTTTCCTCGATGAGCCAACCGTCGGCCTTGACCCGCGCTCCGCTCGGCTGATCAAGGATATTCTGCGCCAGGCCGCCAGCCAGGGCACCGCCATTATGCTGACGACCCATATCCTGGAGATAGCTGAGCGCATGTGCGACCGGGTCGGGATTATCAACGGCGGCAAGCTGATTGCCGTGGGCACTGTCGATGAGCTGCGCCACGGCAGCGACGGCAGCCTCGAAGATATCTTCCTGGCGCTGACCGGAGGCACCGAGTATCAGCAGCAGCTGGAGCTTAGCGAGGAGCGGGCCTAGCCGGAGTGGGCAGTGATCAGTGGTCAGTGATCAGTGATCAGGAATCTCTTCCCACTAGGTAGTGATCAGGAATCACTAGCCACTAGCCACAGGAGCTTCTATGTCACCAACAATCCATGCTCTGCGGGTATTAAGCCGGGCGCGCTGGCAGATTACCGTCAATCGCTGGTGGCGGGTCAGCCTGGCCAGAAAAGTCGGCAGCGTCATAATGCTGGTATTTGGGCTGTTTGGCCTGGCCTTTACGTTATTTCTTGGCTTCTTCATCACCAAAGGCCTGAGCAGCGTGCGCCTGACCGACGGACTGGCCCAGACTGGAATCGATCAGCCGGCCCTGCTAGTGGCGCTGCCCAGCGCGCTGATGCTGGGTATTCTGCTGCTGGCAACCCTCAGCAGCATCGGTGGGGCGATCTCGGCCCTGTTCTTCTCCAACGACCTGGAATTTTTGCTGACCGCGCCGATCCCGGTTCGCTCGGTGTTTATCGCCAAGCTGATTGAGAGCTTAGTTGGCCAGTATCTGCTGATGCTGGCTTTGGCCGTGATGCCGCTGATTGGCTATGGCCTGGCGCTGGACTATGGCCTGGCCTATTTTCTCGTCCTGCCGCTGATTGTGCTGGCCACCCCGCTCATGCCAACCGCCCTGGGCGCCTTTCTGGCCGTGCTGATCCTGCGGGTCGTGCCGCCCCGGCGCGCCCGTGAGATTCTGGGGGTGTTGGGCAGTCTGATGGGCCTGGGCTTCTACTTTGGCTCACAGCTACTGACCGGTAGCTCGGGCGCGCAGCGCCTCGGCGGCAACGCAGCGTGGGTGGCCAACCTCGATCAGCCCTACCTGCCGAATGCCTGGGCCGGGCGGGCGCTGCGTGGCGTTGGCGTTGGCGACTGGCGCGGGCTGGGCTATGCGCTGATCTACATTGTCGCGGCGGGGCTGATTTTCTACGGCGGCACCTTGGTGACCGAGCGAATGTATCACTCGGGCTGGCTGGCGGTGGCCGGGAGTGGCGAGACCCGGCGCAAGCGCAAGTCCGCCGCGCCAGCCCAGACCAGGCGGCAGCTCGGCGGCTGGCGCGGCCAGGCCCAGACGATCGTCAGCAAAGATCTCCGGGTGCTGCCACGCGATCTGCGCAACCTGATTCAGTTTATCTGGCCGCTGGCCTTTGCGGCGTTCTGGCTCTGGCGAATCATCAGCGACAGCGATACCGGGATCGCCGGCCGCGATCCGCTGACGGTGCTGGCGAGCGGGGTTGGCGTGGCCTTCTTCATCTGCTCGACGCTTAGCGCTCGGCTGGCCCAGACCGGTATCAGCCGCGAGGGCCGCGCCTACTGGCTGCTCCAGGTCGCGCCGATCCACGCCCGCGCAATTGTCTGGGGCAAAGCCGCCCTGGCCTGGCTGCCGTTTCCGATCGTTGGCCTGCTGATGATGAGCCTGACCGTAGTGCTGGGTGGTCTCAACCCGCTGCTGGGGCTGCTTGGCTGGCTGGCGGTGGCGGTGGTTGGCGCCGGAATGACCACCATCCAGACCAGCTTTGGCGCTGCCTTTCCCGTGCTGGACTGGGAACAGCCGGAGAAGATGATCAGCTTTCGGGCTGGCTGCCTGGGATCGCTGCTTGGCTGGAGCTACGCATTTATCAGTGCCGCGCTTATCGCGCTGGCCTCGCTGCCGCTGACCCTGCCGCTCCTCAGCCCAAGCACCAGCCGCAGCCCGGTGGTCTGGCTTGTCGCGGGCGTGGGGCTGCTGGGCGCGCTGCTGGTGACCGGGCTGGCGCTGACCTTGCCGGTGCGCATCGGCGCCGAGCGCCTGGAGCGCCTCGAAGGATAGAAGACGATGGCCACTCACACCCTTTCCGCTCAAGTTGATCTGCTGCGCACCCTGCCGGGCATGGGCAAGCTCCCGCTGACCGAGGCCACCGCCCTGGTTGGCTGGGGGATATTCCGCGCCTTTATGCCAGGCACGGCCATCCCAATCTCCCACCAGGTCAATAGCCAGTGCTACCTGATTATCGAGGGGAGCGTCGACACCCTGGTGCTTGATCGCGATGGTCGTCAGGTCTCGCTGGGGGTGCTGGGGGCTGGCGAGATGTTTGGTAACAGCTCCCTGTTTATCAATCGTTCGCTGCTGTCGACCGCCCGCACCTGTGAGCAGGTCTTTGCGCTCCAGTGGTCGGTTGAGAAGCTGCGCGAGAAACGTGGGCATATTCCGATCTTTATGCATATGCTCGAGGCCAGCTATACGCAGCGGCGGATTATCAGCACGCTGAGCCGGGTGCCGCTGTTCAGTGGCCTGGAGATCGCCGATCGACGGATGTTGGCCGCCTATCTCACCCGCCACGATTTCGAGCGCAGCACGGTGATTTTTGAGCAGGGCAGCCCTGGCAAAGCGCTGTATCTGATCGAGCAGGGGCAAATTACCGTGGAGCAGAATAGCACCATTGTGGCCTCGCTGGGCGAGGGCGATTTCTTCGGTGAGATGGCGCTGCTCTCCGATGCGCCGCACAATGCCACGATTCACTGTATCACGCCGGCCCGCTGCCTGCAGTTGCCTGGCGAGGTGTTTCGCTCGCTGATGGTCGAAAATCCCTCGCTGGAGACAGGCCTTCACGCTGTGATAGATGCCCGTCTGCGCCACGCCGAGCGGGTTCACAACGATGAGACCCATCGACTTCAGCTGCAGGTTGCGGTCACCCGTGGCATGCTACGTGGCTCGCATATTCTCGTGCGCCGCCCGGCACTGTGCCCGCCGGGCTGTCAGATCTGCGAAGAGGCCTGCGCCAGCCGCTTTGGCCAGACTCGGCTGCACCTGAATGGAGCGCGGGTCGATGAGTGGGATGTCACCACGAGCTGTCGCCAGTGCCGGGTTGGCGCCGAGTGTGTGGAGGCCTGTCCCGAGGAGGCAATTGTCTGGGACGAGAATGGGGCGCTGCGGATTACCGAGGCCTGCACCGGCTGTGGCGAGTGTGTCCCCGCCTGCCCCTACAATGCGATGGAAACCATGCATATTCGGGTTGAGGAGCGCGGCGGGCCGCTGTGGGCGCTCTGGCGGCGCATGCGCAGCGATGCTGAGCCGGCAGCTGGCACGCAGGTCGCCAGCAAATGCGATCTGTGTGCCGGCTATGCCGATCGGGCCTGCCTGAGCCAGTGCCCAACCGGCTCGCTCCAGCTGATGTCGATCGAGGAGCTGTTTCCACTCTAGGGCAAGTCGCGGTTACCAGGCGTTCTATTGCACAGGGCTTATGGCCTAAACCTTAAGCGCAGCGTCCTGCTCCGATGTCAGCACCTCGCGGATCATCTGGTCAAGCTGGCCAGTGCGCTCAAATGCGCTTAGATCGACCTCGTTCATAATCAAGGCCTCAACCACAGCAGCGGTCAGCCCGGTGACACGAACCACGCAGCCAAGCAGCCGAACCGCCCGCAGGATTTCTGAGAAGCCAGGCAGCACCCGCATATCCGTAATCACCACCCCGGTGAGATCGATAATCAGGGTTCTGGCGCGATGGGTGTGGATCGACTGCAGCACGCTGGTGTTCAGACTCTGGACCCGGCGCTGATCAAGCAACCCGACGATCGGCAGCAGCAATACGGTGCTGGCCAGGCGGATCAGCGGGGCTTCGAGCTTCTGCATCTGATCAACCAGCTGTTGTTGCTGATCGTAGGCTGTGTTTAACGCTGTATTGGTCGCCTGCAGCGTAGCGTGTGATGTTTCCAGCTCGGCTTTGCGCTCGGCAAGCTCAGCACTAAAGCGCAGGCTTTGCCGATACGACTGTTGCTCACTGCGGGCAACCAGCATGGTCATCGTGGTCAGAGCCAGCAGCACCACCACATGAACCATCAGCGCCAGGATCAGCTGCCGCTGGAAGCCGATCAGCTCCACCGGAATAACCCCACTGATCTCCAGCCCTGGCACGATCACCAGCAGGCTTAGATCGACCAGGCTCACAGTTAAGACGTACTTAAGCTGGCGCAGAACCAGCACTGCCACCGAGGGCCAGATCAGAAACAGCGACCACGATGCGCTGGAAACCGATCCACCCAGCGGGTCGATCGAGGCGATCAGACAGATGATCAGCACCAGGTTCGCGGTCGTGGCGCTGGCGGCGTAGGTTTGGTGCCGAACGAACAGCAGCCCAAACCCGATCAGAATAATTGCTAGGCCAACTCCCACGATAACCAGCCGGTCGGTGGTGGTGGTGATCAGGCTTGTGCCCGCGCCCATCAGCACGACCGCCATCGCTACTTCGACGATCGCAAGCAGGCGAATTCGGCGACCAAGAGCAAGCGTCTCTTCGTTGTCCATGGAGCCCATCCTTTGTGTGACAGCTCTGTCGTTTTAAATAAAACCGGCGCTGAACAATCATAATCGTTCAGCGCCGGTTTTACAAATCTGCTGTGAATTAAGGCAGTGGATGATAGTTGAGCGGGTTCTGGTTGACCTCATTGTGCCAGACTTGATAGTCCAGGTGCGGGCCGCTTGATGAGCCAGATGACCCGACCGTGCCGATAACGGTGCCGCGCTCAACGTACTGGCCATCCTGGACGGCGAACGACTGCAGGTGGGCATAGCCGGTCTTGTAGCCCTCGCCAATCACCCAGATATGGTTGCCGGCCGGCCACGTGTCGGCGGAGACCCGGACGATGCCGCTCATGGTTGCCCGCACCGGTGCGCCCCACGAGCCCGCTGGATCGGCGGAGCCATCGCCATCGCCATCAACCGCCAGGTCGATCGCGCCCCACGACTCGGCCGGCGCGTGCGATCCAACCCCATAGCCCTGGGTCATGACCACCAGCGGCGCGACCACGGGGTTGCCCCACGGCTCATCAGACGAGATGCCCGGCGGTGCGATCAGCGTATCGCCCTGGCCGGTCTGGCCAACCTGGGCTGCCTCGCCAACCAGCCCAGGCTCGGCGGCGGCTTGGCTTTCACCGCGCCAGCTGCTAAAGACCGTGCCGCCGGCGCCGCCCTTCAGGATCAGCATGGCGATCACCAGCAGGCCCAGGCCAATTGCGATATGTTTGTGGTGGCTACCACGGGAGAGATCATAGATATTCATTGACCCTGGCCCTGGGCGCGCCACGTATTGATGAGTGTACGCACCGTGCCAATATAGTGTTCCGTATCGTTGTTGTCTGCGGGCGGCGCATACACGGGCAGAATCTGCTCAATCGTGGTGAGCTGCCAGCCATCAATGTACAGTTCGCGAATCAGCTTGTACCAGTCTTCAATCCCCGCCTCCCAGGTTGGGTAGCGCCGATAGCCCTGGTAGCTGTCGTAGCCGGGGGTGACGCGAATGTTGCCGACCGATTTGGTCACGGTCGCCACCCCGGCGGTGCCGGCGGTGGACTCGTGGATAAAGAAGGCCAGGCAAAACGCTGGATCGATGCCATATTTAACGCCAAGATCGTACATTACCTGGCCGGTTCCGGTGGCCGGTGAGTTATATGAGGCCAGAACCGAATCGATTTTGCTGGCCGAGATGGTGGGCGGGCCAATAATGCTGTCACCGGAGACAGCGCCAAACGAGCCACTCAGCAGACCGGTCGCCGGAGCGGCGGCTTTGGCTGGTGCGCTCCACGGGCTGAAGAAGGGAGCATCAGGATTGCGAAAGTGCAGCACTGCCCAAACAGCAGCAACCGCCACCACCAGGAGCACTAGTGGGCGGCGGCGCGTGAAATTATAGTCATCAAATCCATACAGCATCCTGGCTGATCCTCCTCCGGCGTAGGTCGGGCTACGGAGTGGAATGAGTGAGGCTGCCTTGCTCCGCGGCGGTAATCATCCGAAAACCATCCGGCTGATTGATATACACAAGTTGTTCATTTTTGATGTTGACGAGCAGATCGGGCTGCGAGTCCTGATTGACATCAAGGGTATCTAAGGTGATCGGCGTCAGATCTTCGCCAGCCCCAAAGAGATATGGCCCAACCATCGTGCGAACTTTAGTGGCGTCCCCGCCTGGGAATTCTAGCACAACCACGCGACGATTCAAGTTTAGCGCGATAAATTCGCTGGGCAGACCCTGTTCGCCCTCGTGGCCAACGGTAGCAGCCAGGTGTGAGATGCGTGGCCGGCCATAGCGCAGATCATCCATTTTGGTGCCAATCCAGCCGTTCAGTGTGCCAGCAAGCAGCGAGATCAATACGACAATTACGGCCCAGAGCAGTCGATTGAGCCAGACGCCAGGCTGACTGACCGGTTGCACAACTACAGTGCGCTGCGGACGCTGGCGGGTCGATTGCGGGACCCGAATCACCCGTCGGCCAGACCACTGCTCAGGTTTATTTGTCCGCAGATTTCTGCTCGTAACAGCCATAGCGGCCTCCTCATTTCCTTGACGCGACATACTCTGTTCTACAATAGATGTATTATAATAGAACAGATGTGCTATGTCAATGATTGTCACACGGTTGCGCTATACTGTTTAACTCGACATATTGTAGCAGATATACGCTGTCTCTGAGTGGGAGAAGCGCGTTTTTTGATGAGTGTCACATTAGATAGTTGGCCACCTGCTCGGCCCATTTGTTCAGCCAGCCTTGTTCGCTGCCCTTCAAGCGGGTCTGCGCACGCTCCAGGGCGGTTCGCGCCGCCAGCACATCGCCGTGCATATGCCAGGTCTCAGCCAGCCAAAGGTCGATCTGAGTCTGTAAAAATGGTGCGGTGAGCAGGGCGGCTTCGGTGGCAGCGGTGCGGAGCAGCGCCAGCGCCTCATCAGCATCCTCGCGCCCACGGGCGGCCAGGGCCAGATTGGCGTGGTAGTTGGCGACCTGCGCAGCATTGTCGTGGGCCGCTGCCTCGAGCATCCCGCGCTCAAACCAGCTCGTCGCCTCATTCCAGCGGCCCTCGCTCAGGGCAATTTCGCCGCGCGTGCTATACAAATATTGCAGCGGCACCCGTAATGCCCAGGTCTCGGCCAGCGCTAGCCCACGCTCAATGAACTGATGGGCGACGCTGTGATCGCCAGCTAAGACAGCGTTGTAGGCGGCATTGTTGCACGAAAGCACGGCCTGAAAATGGTCTTCAACGGCCTCGGCGCGCTCAATCGAGTCGCTGAACGCTGCCAGGGCGGCGGATAGGTCGCCGCGCTGGGCCAGAATATTGCCCAGCTCAAACTGACAGTCGGCCATCAGCTCGGTCAGATTGTGGGCCTGGGTCTGGGCAATTGCATGCTGCAGGTGGGCCTGGGCGAGATGGAGCGGATAGCCGGCAAAGCGCTGGCTGGTGCCTAGCATCAGCCGGGCGCTGGCCTCCAGGGCCACATCAATTGGATCAAGGTGGCCCAGCGCGTCCAGTGCCCGCTGGGACCACTCAATCGCCACCTCTGGGCGGCCGGCTGGCAGGTAGGTTTTGCCCAGACGCAGACAAACATCAGCCACTGCGCGCCAGTCCTGGGTGGCCTCAAAGGTGGCAAGGGCCTGCTCAAAGGCCCGGCGGGCGGCGGGCAAGTTGCCCAGCCAGAGCTGCGCCTGGCCTAGACCGCGCTGGCGCGCCGGGGTTGGGGCAAACTCCAGCGTTTGCTCGTAGAAGGCGGCGGCCTCCGCCGGTGCCGCCAGCGAGAAGGCATATTCGGCAGCAAGATCGCCATACGTGGCGGCTTTCTCCAGCTCGCCCGCCGCCCGATAGTGCGCCGCCAAACGTCCGGCGATCGGCTCCAGCCGCCCGGCGTGGGCCTGCTCACGGGCCTGCGCCGCCCGCCGATGCAGGAAGGCCTGGCGCGCATTGCTCAGGCTGCGGCGCACCACGGTGGCGACCAGCGGATGGTTGAAGGTGTAGGCGTCGCCCTGCTCGCTAAGCAGCGCGGTGCTGAGCAGCGCATCCAGGCCGTCAAGGGTCTCTTCGTCGGAGCGTCCGCTGGTGGCGCGCAGAATCGCAAAGGTGAAGGCTGGCTCCAGCACCGCCGCTGCCTGGATCACATGCAGGGCGGTCTCCGAGAGCCGCTCCAGCCGCGACTGAATCAGATCGGCCAGAACCGGGGGGATGTCGGCGGCGGTGGTGCGGCTGAGCTCGACCAGAAAAAGCGGGTTGCCGGCGCTTTGCTCCTGAAGCGTGGCGGCCTGGGCTGGATCGCGCCCGAGCCTGGTGAGCAGGTCGGTGGATTCGGCGCTGCTCAGCCGCTCCAGCCCGATTTTCTGGGCGATGCCTTCGCGCATCCAGCCGGCAACCATGCGGTTGGTGGCGGCCGAGGCCTCTTCCGAGCGATAGGTGGCCACCAGCAGCAGCGGAACATCGGCCAGCCGATGGACCAGATAGTCCAGCCAGTCGCTGGTGGTCTGGTCGGCCCACTGCATATCGTCCACCCCCAGCACCAGCGGGGTCTCGGTCAAGGCCCGCAGCGCCTGGGCGAAGGCTTCGAAAATGCGGCGGCGCTCCTCATCAACCGGGAGGGTTGGCGGCACAGGCAGATGCGGCAGGTTAGTGCGCAGCTCAGGCAGCAGCCGGGCCACCTCGGCCAGCCACATCGGCGCAATGGCTGAGTTGGGGTCCAGTAAATGTTTGGTGCAGATCCGATTGGTGAACAGTTCGGTCAGGGGCGTAAAAGGGAGATTCCTGGTCGACTCACGGCAGCGCATCGGCAGGATTGCATAGTCTGAGCCTAAGCCCGCGCTCCACTCGCTCCACAGCCGCGACTTGCCAATCCCAATCTCGCCGCTGATGATCACCACCCGTGCCGTGCCGGCCGCCGCCGTCTGTAGGGCTGTATCCAGCTGGGCAAACTCGCGCTTGCGGCCGATAAAGGGCAGGGTTGATGGCGGGCTAGGACGGTGGATAAGCATAGTCCCTGGGCTGGTCGTCGGCTGGGTCGCTGGTGTGGCTGCTGGTTGGGTCGCCAATGCTGCGAGGGCATTATCCAAAATCTGCTGGCGCAGGGCGGCGGTGGCGGGCAAAGGCTCGATGCCCAGCTCACGATCGAGCACGCCGGCCAGCACCTCGTACTGGCGCAGGGCCTCGGCGCGCTGCCCAAGCCGGGCGTGGGCCTCCATCAGGGCCTGATACAGCGACTCGGCCAGCGGATCGTAGGCGAGGGCCAGCCGGGCGATCTCCAGCACCTGCGCCCAGCCGCCGCTGCGCCGATGGGCAGCGATCAAAGTCGTCAGAATGCGCATCCAGGTCTGGGCCTGCCGCTCCCGCTCCATCGTCAGCCAGAGCTCAAAGTCGGGGGCGTCGAGCAGGGTCAGGCCATCGAGCAGCGGGCCACGATACAGGCCGAGGATCGTGTCCTGTTGCGCCACCAGGTCGGCGGGAGCGAGCTGGGCCACCTCGGCGACGCGCCACAGATCAACCTGGGCCGTCGCGGCCAGCGCCAGACGCTCGTCGGCGGAGATCAGCACATCGTTGCCCAGCTCACGGCGCAGCATCCAGAGAATATTGCGCAGATTCTTGCGCGCGGCCTCGTCGCTGCTTTCCGGCCACAGCGTCGCCAGCAGCTGATCGCGGGCCTGCGGGGTGCGCAGGGCAGCCAGATAGCCCAGCAGGGCCAGGGCTTTGGCGGGCAGGTGAACCGGGGTGGAGTCGCGCTCAACAATGGGCGCGCCCAGGAGAGATAGTACAACGCTCATGGCTCAAACTATACCTGAATCGGCTGGCGGTGTCGAATAGCGCGGACACGAAAAACCCGGCTGATGAACCGAAGCGCCGCGCTCGTCAACCGGGTATTTGCTTCCCGCCAATCGGGAGATTACGATTTGCTGGTGGGTGGTTCTTTGGGTGCCGAGGGATCTTTGTCATCATCGCGGATACCCTGGCGAAATTCACGAATGCCGCGCCCTAGCGAGCCACCCAGGTCCGCGAAACGTGATGCCCCGAACAACACAACCACGATAACCAGGATAATTAACAGCTCTGGTGTTCCTAAACCAAACATGAGTGAGTCCTCCTTGTTAGCTGCTGCATCCAGCAGTATCCATTCCATTATACGCCGCTGGGGAAGGGAGTCAATCAGGCTGCCAACCAGGTCAGGGCGAATCTTGCCAGGGATTTTGCGCGGCGGCAGCGTGGTATACTGGCGGCTACTTGATCGATTCTTCTTCTGAAACCCTGGGCGGAGTGCTATGCAACCCAATGGTCTGATTACATTAACGACCGACTTTGGGCAGATGGATGCCTATGTGGCGGTGCTCAAAGGCGTGATTTTGACGATCAATCCGGCGGCGCGCCCGCTGGACTTTATCCACGATGTTGAGGCGCAAAAGGTGGCTCAGGCCGCCTATCTGCTCCACACCGGCTATCGCTATTTCCCCCACGGCACGGTCCACCTGGTGGTGGTCGACCCCGGCGTTGGCGGCGAGCGTAAGGCGATCGCGCTGCGCTCGCCCCACTGGTCGTTCGTGGCCCCCGACAACGGCGTGCTGACCTATATCTGGCAGACGCTGCTGGCCGAGCACGGCCGGGCGGCGCTGGAGCTGGTTGAGCTGACCGAGCCGCGCTGGTGGCTGCCGGCGATCAGCACCACCTTCCATGGCCGCGATATTTTTGCGCCGGTGGCGGCCCACCTTGCCGCCGGCGTGGCGCTCAGCGAGTTTGGCCCGGCCCTCGATGCGCCAATGCTGCTGCCCTTGCCCGAGCCGATCCTGCGCTCCGAGCGCACCTGGGAGGGCCGGATCATCCACGTCGACCACTTTGGCAACTGCATCACCAATTTTACCCAGGACTTTATCGCGGCCAACCACACCAGTGGCAGCCCGACCATCACGATCCTCGACCAGCGCATCGACCAGATCTGCCGCACCTATGGCGATAGCGCCTGGGGCACGGTGATGGCGCTGATCGGCTCCAATGAGCGGCTGGAGCTGGCGGTGCGCAATGGCAATGCGGCCCGCATGCTTGGAGTTGGAGTTGGCGATGCGCTCAAGATTATCTTTAAGTAGCCGCCGATGAGCTATCTCGCAACCCTCAACGATGAACAGCGGGCGGCGGTGGTCGCTCCGCTGGGGCCAGTGCTGGTTCGGGCCGGCGCCGGCAGCGGCAAGACCCGCGTGCTCACCTACCGCATCGCCTATCTGATCGAGCGTAGCGCCCGGCCGGACTCGATTCTGGCGGTGACGTTCACGAACAAGGCCGCCAGCGAGCTGCGAACCCGCCTCAAAACCTTGCTGGGCAAGGCGGGCCGCGGGGTCGCCGCCGGCACGTTTCACGCCATCTGCGCCAAGATTCTGCGCACCAATATCGGCGGGCGAATTGGCAACTACACGGCCAACTTTACGATCTATGCTGGCGATGAGCAGCTACAGATTGTGCAGTCCGCGCTGGATGCCTACACCGGCAGCGTGCCGCAGATCATGGAGGCCCCGGAGATGCTCGGCCACATCTCGCGCTTCAAAAGCCGCATGCAGGCGCCCACCGTGGCCCGCCGCACCGCCAGCGATCCGGTCCAGCAGTACGCCGCCGCGATCTATCGCAGCTACCAGAAGACGCTGGAGCGGGCCAACGCGCTGGATTTCGACGACATGATCGGGTTGACCTACCGTCTGCTGTTTGAGCACCCCGATGTGCTCGATGCTGTGCAGTCCCGCTGGCACCACGTGCTGGTCGATGAGTATCAGGATACCGACGCCGCCCAGTACGCCCTGCTGGAGCTGCTGACCCGCCCGGTGGCCGGCCGCGCCCGCTCGCTGTTCGCCGTCGGCGATGCCCAGCAGTCGATCTATGGCTTTCGCAATGCCGACTACACGATCATCAATCGCTTTACCCGCGACTTCAGCGCCGCGACCGTGGTTGAGCTGGCGACTAACTATCGCTCGCGCCAGGAGATCCTCGACGCCGCCTATGCCGTGATCCGCCACTCGCGGGCGGTGCCGCCGATGGTGCTGCGGGCCAGCCGCCGCGCCCCGCCGGTGCCGGCCCTGGTCATCCACGAGGCCGCCGACGACCGCGCCGAGGCCGAGGAGATCGCCAAGTCGGTCGGGGCGCTTCTGGCCGCCGGCCGGCGGGCGCGCGATGTGGCGGTGCTATAT
>JACCRK010000206.1 GCA_013813565.1 Herpetosiphonaceae bacterium | reverse complement strand
GCCCCGACAATAATCACATGGTTTTCTTGCATAGCGTACCCTTAGTGGCTAGTGATCAGTGGTCAGTGAGCAGTGGGGCTGGCATGAAATACGAGCCACTAATCACTGATCACTAATCTCCGTATGTTTGCGCATTTGAATTGGCGTCTGGAAAAGGAAAAAGCGCCAATATGGTAGAGGCAGGATCAGGCTAACCATACCTGCTTTGAGGGCAGCGAATAGCATTCTGGTCGCAAGGAATGACAGGATCGCGAGGAACAAGATCGGTGCCATGTGATCGCTTAAGTCGATTGCCGCATCAAAAAATGGCTTTTGGGTCATAAAGACGATTGCTGCATACACACCTCCGCTCATAAACGCCTGCTGTTTGTTATATGGTTCGTCAATCCCTTCGCCATAGCGCCAGTAGGCGCATGCGACCCAGAGACCTAAAATCAAGAAACTTGGCATAAATGTTTGCGCCAGCGACCCGCTGGTAATTTCAAGGGCAAACCCCAGTGCAAACACCAGCGCGACAATCCCTCCAATAATATTTTTCCACGTCATCCGAACGCCCCTTCATGGTGAAATAAATCCTAAGTAGTACGATCTTGCCGCGAAAGAGTTTTGATCTGCTGCCAGTTCTATCCAGCTTGATCGATACCTTACGGATACAGCCCGACCATGCGGCGGGCGTGCTCGGCGACCTCCTCGCGCAGCGCGGCGGGGGCGAGCACCTCGACATCGGCGCCCCAGCCCAGGATCCACGATCGGATCTCGCGGGTGCCGCCGAGCTTCAGGCTGATCTCGCAGCCGCTGTCGGGCAGGTCGGCGACCACCTGCGAGCGGTGCCAGAGGCTTTCTTTGACTCGCCGGGCCACCGCCGCGGTGAAGCGCAGGCGAACCTCGACCGTCCCGGCCTCGTCCATAATCCCCCAGCTATCCGCCAGCAGGGTGTAGGGATCGAAGTCGGCGGGGATCTCGTAGATCTCGTCGAGCATTGTGGCGTGCTGGACGCGCTCGAGCTTGAAGGTGCGCAAGGCATTGCGCAGCGGGTCGTGGCCGATCACATACGAGGCCGGCTCGAAGCGCGAGACCTCCAGCACATACGGCGCGACCGTGCGCTCCTCCGGCTCATCGCGGCCCGAGGCCCAGTAGGAGAACTGCACGACCCGGCGGTCGGCCCAGGCGCGGGTGAAGGTCTCCAGCACGCTGATATACTCGCGGCGGGTCGGGCGCTCCTGAATCTGCTCGGAGACCCTGGTGAGATGGGCGGCGATGGTTTCATCGGGGAGCGAGGAGGCGATCTTGTCCAGCGCTGCGACGACGTGGGGGTTATGCTCGTCGCTGTGGTGGGCCAGCAGGCGGGCGGCAAAGAACAGGGCGATGGTCTGGTTGAGGTTCAGGCGCACCGTCGAGAGATAGTCCTCGCGGTTGATGCCAAACTTGCCATCCATCTGCCAGACCGGAATGCCCAGATCCTCCAGCGAGGCGATATCGCGGTAGATCGTGCGCCGATCCATCCCGGTGGAGGCAGCCAGATCGACCACGCGGATCCCCTGAGGGTTGTTGTACAGCTTGCGTTCGATCCAGCGCAGCCGCGCCGCTTTACTGGCGATCCGTTCGTCGCTCATCGAAGGCCTCATAAAATACAATGGGCACGGCATACTAACCGCGCCCCTGTTCAAAGTATTGCCAAAACCGCTTAGAATACGTTGAGGACAGCTAGAACAATCATAATCGCCAGCAGGCCGCCGCCGATGGCAAGAATGCGGACAAGATCGCGGCGAATGTACCTGTATTCCAGCAGCGGATCTGCACCAATTGGGTTTGACTCTTTGATATTGCGAATTGGCGGTCGTCGATTGGCTCGCGTCGAGCGTCGACGGGTTGACATAGACATCGAAAAATCCTCCTTGATATCGGCGATATTATAGCAGAAGTTCCGCGCTGGCTGCGCCTGTCAAAGCCAGCGTGGAGAGTGTTTCAGAAAGGACCACCATGATCAACGTTGATCTGCTGATCACCAACATTCGGCGGCTGGTGACGTGTGCTGCGCCCGACGGGCCACTGCGCGGGGCGCCCTTCGGCAGCGCCAGCAGCCTGGAGGAGGCAGCCCTGGCGATTGCCGGCGGGCGGCTTGTCGCCGTTGGTGCCTCGGCCGAGCTGAGCGGGCAGTATCGGGCTGCGCAGAGCCTGGATGGCGCAGGGCTGGTCGCCATCCCCGGCTTTGTCGATCCGCACACCCACTGCTGCTACGCTGGCGACCGCGCCGACGAGTTTGCGCTGCGCATCGCCGGGGCCACCTACCAGGAGCTGATGGCCGCCGGCGGCGGAATCATGGCCAGCGTCCGGGCCACGCGGGCCGCCTCGGTGGCGGAGCTGGTCGCCCAGACTCGTCCGCGCCTTGATCGGATGCTGGCGCACGGCACCACCACAGTCGAGATCAAGACCGGCTATGGCCTGACGACCGAGCATGAGCTGGCCATGCTGGAGGCGATCGCCCAGCTTGAGCGCAGCCACCCGCTGAGCATTGTGCCGACCTTCATCGGCGCCCACGCCATCCCCGCCGAGTATCGTGGCAACGCTGCCGGCTACACCCAGCTGGTGATCGACGAGATGCTGCCGGCGGTGGCACGCTGGTGGGCCGGGCAGGATGTCTGGCGCGAGGCGCTGGCCTGTGATGTGTTCTGTGAGGAGGGCGCGTTTGATCTGGCCCAGTCGCGGCTGATTCTGGCCCGCGCCCGCGAGCTTGGCTTTGCCACCAAGCTGCACGTCGATGAGTTTGCGCCGCTGGGCGGCACGCCGCTGGCGGTCGAGCTTGGTGCGCTCTCCGCCGATCATCTGGTGGCCACGCCGCCCGACCACATCGCCCTGCTGGCGCAGTCGCCGACGGTGGCGGTGGCGCTGCCGGGCACGCCGTTTGGCCTGGGCCATCACGAGTTCACCCCGGCGCGGGCGATTGTGGCGGCTGGCGGGGCGCTGGCGCTGGCGACCGACTGCAACCCCGGCACCAGCATCTGCGAGTCGATGCCATTTATCATCGCGCTAGCCTGCCGCTACCTGCGGCTGACCCCGACCGAGGCGCTGCACGCGGCGACGATCAACGCCGCCTACGCGCTGGGCCGGGCGGCCGAGGTTGGCTCGCTGGCGGTGGGCAAGCGCGCCGATGTGGCCCTGCTGGCGCTGCCAAGCGAGCAGCATCTGGGCTATCGCTTTGGCACAAACCCGGTGGCGCTGGTGGTCAAGGATGGCAAGGTTGTGGTTGATCGGCGGAGGGGTTAGGGGTTGCGGGGCAGCGCCACACGACACCGTTTGGACTGGGCTGTTCGCCGCCGTGGGGTGCTCTCCCACGTAGTCAGTGCTACTCGGGCCGCATCATTGACAAGGTGTTATGTATACTGTACCGTCTACAACGTAGCACCTCTGCTACGCTTATTGATAGGAGGGTCAGTGAATTCAGTTGAACGCCTGATCGGCCGTGCAGTGACGGACAAAACCTTTCGCGACGCCCTGATCGCCAACCCCGCAGGCACCATCAGCACCTCGGGCCTCAGCCTCAGCGCTGACGAGATCGCCCGGCTGTCCGCCGCCGTCACCAAGGGCAAAGATGGCAAAGTCGATACCAGTAAAGTACCCACCAAAGGCTTCTGGTAGGCTTTACTTAAATCTACAAATTTCATGTTTGTAGAATCAAGCCGCATCCATCTATTAACCCCCATCAGCATTGCTTCATGGATGTCAATAGATGGATTGATATTTTTAGATTTCGAGCCACTAAATCCGAGTAAGACCTAACTTCGGACCCAGATCGATTAAGAGGTTCCGAGTATAGCAAAAAGCGATCCAGCAGCGAATTTGTACTTGACAAGGCAGGAGCCATCGCGTACCCTCTGCGTAGGCACTCTCCCTCATTCGCTGTAAGATGCATAGGAGACGCAATGAATCCAGATGTCGAACGACTCATCGGACGCGCCGTTTCGGACAAAGCCTTTCGCGATGCCTTGATCAATGACCCTAAAGACACGATTCGTTCATCGGGCCTGACCCTCACCGAAGACGAAATCACCAAAGTGGTTGACGCGGTTGCCAGGGTAAAAAAAGATAACAAAGACGAAGCGATTGAAGCAGCGGCCGCAGGATATTGGTTTTAGGTTTCTAATTGCTAATTATTATATAACCAAGTAAAGTAGAAGATTAGCCACATAATCTGATAGATTATGTGGCTAATCTTCTACCACATCTAATTCAATGTTAATTCCTTCTGAATTAAATAAAAATATTGCTGAGCTAGAATTAAAAACCGACTCACAACGAAGATCAGCATTTCTTACGCCATTAAGTTCAGGCTTAATTATAATGCATATCTTGGCAATTTTCGCCGTTATATTGAACCAGCCAATAAAACCAACCTCATTAATTATATTAATACCTAGCCTGATAATAAATATCATTATTTATTCATTAAATAAATATAAGTTTAATTTTCTAGCAAGTTTATTATTTTGTTTATTTTTCAACATTAGTGTTTATATAGTTTTCCTAGTTAATATGTTATCAGACCTCAGCTCCAAAAGTTCTGGATTGACGATAGCTTATGGAATTTTATTATCACTGAGTGGAATGTTTGCTGGAATTCTGATCAATTCATATATTTCGATCATAATAGCCATTATTAATTCTATTTTAGTAATTTTAGCGTATACAACCGTATCAACTACTTTAAAAGAGGCAATCTCTCCCAGCATCCCCATTATTGCATTTATTATACTGATTGCCTTGATCTCGTGGCTGTACCAGCGCACGCTCAACCAGTCATTTGAGCGGCTGAGCGCGGCCCGCCAGCAGCTGACCCGCGACGCCCTGCTGCGCCAGGAGCTGGCGATCGCCCGCGACCTGCAAAGCCGCCTCTACCCCGCTGCGCCGGAGACCGACGACCGGCTCAGGATCGCCGCGGTGGTGCTGCCGGCGATGGAGACCAGCGGCGACCTCTACGACTTTATCGAGCTTGGCCCCAGCCAGCTTGGCATCGTGATCGCCGATGTGACCGGCAAGAGCCTGGCCGCCGCCCTGGTGATGGCGATGGCCCGCTCGACCTTTCGCAGCGAGGCCCGCCGCTCCAACGACCCGGCCGAGGTGCTGACCCAGGTCAACGCGATCCTGTGCAGCGACAACTCGGTCAAGCAGATGCTGACCGCCTGGTACGGCGTGCTCGACACGCGCACGCTCATCCTGCGCTATGCCAACGCCGGCCACCCGTTCCCCATCCTCAAGCGCGACGGCAGCGTCAGCGAGCTGGATATCCCTGGGCTGCCGCTACGGGCCCGCCCCGACACCGTCTACCACGAGCAGGAGATACTGCTCAAGCCCGGCGATGATCTGCTGCTGACCAGCGATGGCGCGGTTGAGACGATGAATGGGCAGCGCGAGCTGTTTGGCTTCGATCGCTTCAACCGCGCCCTGGAGATGCTGCCGCCCCTGCCCGCCGGCGATATCCTGACCTGTCTCTGCGAGACGCTCGAAACGTTTCGCGGCCCCACGCCGCAGAGCGATGACATTACCCTGGTGCTGATTCAGGTCAACCAGCCAGCACGGCTGGAGCAAATGGCGCGCTCAGCGACAGCGCACCCGGTACCAGCGGCGGTCGCATAGGCGGGTATCGATAATCGTCACGTCGGGGCGCACCCCGAGCACTTTTTGGGCATACCAGAGCGGAAATGTGTCGGCGTCAGCCTGGGTCGTAATGGTCCCGGCTGGGGGAGCCGCCTGCAGCCAGGCCAGCGCCCGGTCGCGATCGGCGGTGATGTCACGCAGCGAGATGCTGGGAGCCTGCAGCAGCGCCAGCACCACCAGCGCCAGCGGCACTACCAGCGTCCAGCGCCACCGCCCTGGCGCGTGCCGCTCAAGCCAGGCGAGGGCCAGCAGGGCGCCAACCCCGGCGTAGAAGGCCCCGATCAGATGCAGCGGCAACAGGTACACCGCCCCATCAGCGCCGCCGTAGGAGGTCGCCCAGAGCAGTGTGGCCCCGGCGATGCCGCCCAGCAGCCAGCCCCAGCGGCGCAGCGCCGCCCCAGCGCCGAGCACCCCCGCCAGCGCCAGCCCACTGCCGAGCCACCCCAGCCCACCCACGAGATCGCGCAGGGCATAGCTGACCCGCGACAGGCGGACATTCCACGGCACAATATCAGCCAGATAGGTATACTCGCGGGCGGTGATATGGTCCAGTGCGCCATCAAGCGTGCGCCAGTCGCCCCAGCTGGCCTGCGGCACAGCCCGGCCCCGCCAGGGCAACAGCGCGTAGACGCTCAGGCCAAGCAGCAGCAGCGCCACAAACGGCCCCATGGTTTTGATCCACCCCGTGTCTGAGCGGGTGGCTGCGCCGCGCCACGTCCGCCGCCGATCAGCGCCCCAGACAGCCACCGCGCCCACCAGCCAGGCTGCCAGCGGAAGCTGAATGCCCAGCCCCAGCCCGAGCACCAGCCCGGCCGCCGCCAGGGTCTGCGGGGCGTGCCAGCGCCACCAGCGGGCCGTCAGCCAGAGCAGCAGCGCCAGAAACAGCGTCGCCGCCGCATAGACCTCGACAATCAGCGCCTGCTCCCAGATGCGCCGATCGAGGCCAAAGCTCAGCGCCGCCACGCTGGCCGCCAGCAGCCGGGGGCCGGGTGCCGCAGCGGTGGGCAGCTGGACGATGGTGGCGGCCAGCACGCTCGCCGCCAGCGCCAGACACAGAGCGTTGAGCGCCGCCAGACGCCCGGCCACCTCGCCGCCAGGCAGCAGCAGCGCCACCCGGCCGAGCAGCAGGTAGGTCGGGTAGCCAGGCGGGTGGGCCACGCCACCAAGCGCCACCGCTGTCGCCAACTCGCCGCCATCGGCGCCGCCATAGGCAGTGGTAACGGTTGGCGACAGCGTGAACAGATACAGGCCCGCAAGCCCGACAAAAAGGCTCAGGTACGCCAGCAGCTGGGAATGAGGCAATCGGAGAGCTGGATTGAGGTTGTGATCAGGCGCTGGCTGTGGGCTGCGATCAGGTGGGTTGCGCTGCTTGGTTTGATTGGCGCTCTTCAAGTGCTAGACGGGCCGTGGATGGCGCTCGAAGTACAGCTTCATCCCGCGCACGCTCATCGCCAGCGTGCCCCGGACCACCAGATCGAGCGCAGGATGGAGCGGCCGGCTGGTCGGCATCAGCTGCTCAACTATCTGGGCCAGCGGCAGCTCCGTCTGCTGCATTCCGGCCAGCGTGGCATCACACAGCACCGTCAGCCGGGTGTACATCTCATCCAGCGCCGTGGCGGGTGGATTCAGCGTGCGCCCAAAGTGCGAGGGCAGCAGGGTCTCGATCGGCAAATGGCCCAGCCGCTCAAAGGTCGCCAGCTGGGCCGGCAGATCAAAGACGGGCGGCGGGGTGACAGCAAAGGCCAGCTGATGGGTGCTCATCATAATCCCAATCGCATCGCCAGCCCAGAGCGTGCGCGAATGGGCATCCCAGAAGGCCAGGTGATCGGGGGAGTGGCCGGGGGTAGCGATGGCCTCAAGCACAATCTGGTGGCCGAGGTCGAGCCGCAGGGTTTCGGCCGGCTGAATCCGCTCAGCGGCAATAGGCACGATCGAGCCATAGATCGGCCACATCTCGCCAACGGCGCGCTCGACGCTTTTTAGCAGCCGGCTCGGCTCGACCAGGTGGGGCGCCGTCATCGAGTGAATATACACTGTGGCGTTGGGCAGCGCCTGTAGCAGCACGCCCGCGCCGCCAGCGTGGTCCATATGGATGTGGGTTAGCAAGATATGCGCGACGGCATCGCGGGCGATCCCGAGCTGATCCAGCCCGCTCAAGATCGCCGCCGCGCTGAGCGATGTGCCAGTTTCGATAATGGCGACCTGATCGCCACGCACCACATAGGTCGCCCCAAAGCCATCGGTCTGCAGCAGCCCATTATCAATCATTGCGATATGATCGGCGATGTGGGTGATTGGGACAGCCATCGTTTGCTCCTCGCTATCAGTTCAGTTCGACCGGCTCAGGCATCGGCCCGGCGACCGGATGGCTGAGCCGGTCGAAGCCCGCGCTATTTATCGTTGCCACCGCCACCGCCGCGCCGCCGCCGCCGCCGGGAGCGACTGGCACCATCGGCATTGCCTGGATTGCCCGCCTGGTCGACCGGCTTGCTCTGCTCGCGGGGTGGTGGCGGTGATGCCGGCGGTTTGCTCTGGGATACGTGCTGCTGCTGCTCGGTGGTCGTGCGATTGCTCCGCCGCCGCCGATTGCCAGTGCGCGGCTCATCGGGGTCCGGGCTGGGCTGGCGCTGGCGCGAGGTCAGCTGATCCGGCACGCCGCCGAGCGATTGCTGCCGTGCGGTGGTGGTCATTGATGGGCGACTGGGCCGCCCGCCTGCTGGAGCCTCCGGGTCGCGGCGCGATCGGTTGGGGCCGCTGGATTCCGGTTCGCGGCGAGGCTGCGGTGGCCGGGAGCGACGGCGCTCCTGCTCGCGATCGCGAGGCGGGCGCTCGCTGGGGGCGGCGGTGGCCGTCGCACCAGGCGCATCGAGTCGATCATGGTCGGCGTTGGGCGCCGGCCATTCACCTTCGGCCCAGGCCACCTCGGAGAGGCTCAGGCTAGCTGGGGGAGTATTGCTAGTCGGACGGATGCGCTCCTGGGTGCCTTGACGCCCGCGCTCCTGGGCAGCCGGGGCGGCCTCGCCGCGGCTGCGCCGATCGCGGGCCACACTGACTGCGCCCTGGGCCACCGTCGACAGCTGCCCAGCGGTGTAGTCGTTGTAGTTGCCTTCGACATCCACCGTCACAGTCTCGCGGATCGTGTTGACCGCCACCACCATGCCGGGTCCGTCCGGCGTCATCACCTGCTCGCCGCGAACCGGCAGCTCCTCACGAATGGCGAGATACTGATCCTGCTCATATGAGAGGCAGCAGAGCAGCCGGCCGCAGACACCGGAGATCTTCGACGGGTTCAGCGGCAGGTCCTGGTCTTTGGCCATCTTGACCGAGACGCGGGCAAAGTCGGGGAGAAACGTGGAGCAGCACAGCGGGCGGCCGCATGGGCCAATCCCACCGAGAAGCTTGGCCTCGTCGCGGGCGCCGACCTGGCGCAGCTCGATCCGGGCGTGAAAAATCCGGGCCAGCTCACGCACCAGATGGCGAAAGTCAACCCGCTGCTGGGAGGTAAAATAGATCGTCAGGCGGCTGCCATCGAAGCTCCAGTCGCCGCGCACCAGGCGCATCGGCAGGCGATGGGCGGCGATCCGCTCGGCGCACAGGTGCATCACTTCATCGTGGCGCTGCTCCAGCGCCTTCATCCGGTCATAGTCCTCAAGGGTTGGCTGGCGCACCACCTGCTTGAGCTCCGCGATCAGCTCGGAATCAGGCATCTCGGTGGTCGGCATCGCCACCTTGCCCAACTCCAGACCGCGCACCGTCTCCACCACCACCGCCACGCCAAGCTCCAGCTGATGTTCGTTCGGATCGAAATGATAAATCTTCCCCGAATCCTTAAACTTAACTCCGACAACGAGAGGCATATCTCTATCCTAAAAATGAATAATGAGTAATTAGTCGGGAGAGATCGACAAAACTGACTAACTATCCATTATTCATCACTAACATTTAGTGGGCACATACTCAAATGTTCAGCCCTTATTTTTTCCCAAGAACGCGGTAGGCCCGCACAGTCTGGGCCTTGCCCTTGAGCTGCAGCGGGCCTACCTCCTGGACGGTGTAGTCATCGCCAAGCTGCGCGACCGTGGCCTCGCCCGTGTAGACACTGTTCGGCTCGGCCTTGCCCTCCAGGCGCGAGGCCGTGTTGACGGTATCGCCGTGAACGGTGTACTCCAGCCGATCGCGCGTTCCAACCAGGCCGGCGATCACGCGGCCGGTATTGACCCCGATGCGAATCTTGAAGTGTTTTTCGGGGTCAGTCTTCGCCATCAGGCGCTGATGTTGCACCAGCATACCCAGGGCGGTATCGATCGCACGCTGAGCGTGATTCTCGTAAAAGACCGGCGCGCCAAAGACGGCCATAATCCCATCGCCGATAAATTTGTCCAGCGTGCCGCCGTTCTCAAAGATCACATCGGTCATCACGCTGAGATACTCGTTGAGCAGATTTTGCAGCTCCAGCGGCGGCAGGGTCTCGGTCATCGTGGTAAAGCCCTGGATATCCGAGAACAGCACCGAGGCCTCCTGCTCGACCGGCTTCATCGGCAGATCGCCGGTCTCGGCGATCTGCTGGGCCACCGCGCGGGCGACATCGGGCGAGAGGAAGCGGGCAAACTGGTGGCGCAGCGTCTCCTCGGTGCGCACCTGATCGTTCAGACGCGCCCGCTCGATGCCTAGCGCAGCCTGGTAGGCCACGGCGGTCAGCAGCTCGCGGTCACGAATGGAGAAGCGCTCGAAGCCGGGGCTGTCGAGGTGGACCAGGCCCAGAACACCCTCGCGGCCAACCAGCGGCACACACAACACCGAGCGAATGTTCTGGCTGATGATGCTTTGCTGTGAGCCAAAATCCACCCGTGCATCGGAGGTCATCAGCGCCACGCCCTCGCGCAGCACCCGCCGGGCGATGGTCGAGCTAATCGTCAGGGCCTGATCCTCGTGCGGCGCATGCACCACCATTGGGACCAGCTCCTGGCCATCCTGGCGGGTCATCAGCAGGAAGCCACGCTCGGCCGGCACCAGGCGCAGCACCTCATCCATAATCGTATCGAGCAGCTCGCGCAGGTCGAGGATCATATTCAGGCGCGTGCTCACCTCGTAAAAGTTCTGCAGAATGTCCTGAGCATCGAGGTTGAGATCAGGCAGCCGCCCCGACGAGACCGAGCGGCTATCCGAGCGCAGCGGGACCAGCTCCTCATCGCTGAGGATGACGCTGGCGGCGGCGCGCTCGTCGAACTTCAGCTCAAACGGGCCAACACCAACCAGATCACGCGCCCGCAGCGAGGCTTCTTTAACGCGTAAACCATTGACAAATGTGCCATTCGAGCTGCCCATATCGCGCACCACCACATCACGGCCTTTGAGCTCCACGACAGCGTGGTTGCGTGAGACATGCGGGTGATTGAGGACAATATCGTTCTGACGTGAGCGGCCGATCTGTAAACCATTCGCGCCGATGGGGTAGCTGAGTGTTTGACCATCAAGGGTCGTAATCAAACGGGCCATAAACCTACCCTGATTAATTTCAAAGGTTTAGCTGGCAGTATAGCAGATCAGCAGTAAATTCGTAAGATCACGGCGATCCTTGATTGATCAGGCCGTATCGTAGCTCGCCACCCTCAGGCGTGCCGAGCGTGCTTGCCCAACGCCTCAAGGGCTAGCGCGGTGGTGAGCGCGGGGGCGCCGTCGTAGTTGGGCGAGAAGCTCAGCCAGGCGGCCCAGGCCGGCCAGGAGCCATCGGGCTGCTGCTGGGCCAGCAGGGCGCCGAGATACGGGGCGACGGTGGCCGCGTCGGCGCCACAGTTCAGCAGCGCGACGCTCAGGCAGGCCAGATTAAACGCCGATGGCTCAGCCTCAGGCGACGCCAGCTCGCCCAGGATGGTCCGCTGGAGCTGCGGCAGCGCCGCCTGGAGCTCGACCACGCCACCGTCAGCGGCAGCCCGGCTCAGGCAGTAGATCAGGAAGTGCGGTGACAGACCATAGATCGTCGCCCTGCCATAGTCGGCCCGCTCCACCAGATCGACCAGGTAGGCCACCGCGCCGGGCAGCGGCACCTCCAGCAGGCCAAAGCAAAACACAATATTGGCGTTGACCAGGGCATCAACCTCCTTGGCCAGCGGGTGGTCGGGCAGCTCGTTGATATCGAGCCAGGTGTAATATGGCCCGCCGGGGGTCTGCTCGTTGCCCCAGAGCAGCGTATACAGCGCCAGATCGGGGCGCTGGCCGGTCGCGATCAGGCCAGCCATCGCACAGCAGGTATCGTCAAGATCGGCGGGGATGCGCCACTCGCCGCGGCCCTCGTAGTTCCAGGCGCCATCGTCCTCGCGCTCGGCCTGCAAAAACTCGGCCGCCCGCGCCTGCATGGCCACAATCCGCGGGTCGGGCGGCAGAGCCTGGAGCGCGTGGATCACAAAGCTGGTGATGTAGGGAGACTTGGCATAGGCCACCGCGTCGCGCAGATCGCGGCTGGGGCTGGCCAGGGTCGGCCACTCGCCGGACGGACGCTGGTCGGCCTGCAAAAACTGGAGGCCCCGCTCCACGCTGGCGCCCAGCTGCTCAGATGATGCTAGCACGTGGATCCTTTCTGGTGTTACTCGATCCGAAACCCATCGCCAAAAATACTGCGCCTGACGCTACGCTTCAGGAAATCCCAAATGTGCCACACGGTGTCCCCAGATCGCCCTGAATAGCCGGCTGAGCCTCATGGTAGCACGAAAGCTGGCCATGGGACTGCGGCTAGGGTTAGGGCCGGGTACGTGAGCGGGGGATGAACATGCTATAATCGGCGCAGGCCATCTCGAGATGGCTGAATCTGCTCAGCATAAGGAGAAGTGCTATGACTGATGCTTTCACACCTTTACCTGGACTTATCGCCAGCCGTGAGTGGGGGCTGTTCGGGCCGAACACATATGCTTTGGGCGTTGATATTGGCGGCTACGGCCTGCGGGCTGTGCTGGCAGACATGCGCGGCACCCATGTTGTCCACCGGGCGGCCGACCTGCGCCCAGGCTCAAACGCCACCATGGTCCTGGAAGATGCGGTGGCGATGGTCCAGAGCCTGCTGGCCGAGGAGCAAATGCGCCCCGACCATCTTGTACGGATTGGCGTGGGGTTTGGCGGGCCAGTCGATGCCGCCCAGGGAATCACCCGGCGCTCATACCGCATGCAGGGCTGGGAGAATCTGAACGTGCGCGAGCACTTCGAGCAGGCCTTCGATGCGATGACGCTGCTGGAGAACGACGCCAGCCTGATCGCATTTGGCGAGCATATGTTTGGCGTCGGCCGCGATGTCCGCGACTTGTTCTATTTACATCTGAGCAGCGGGGTGGGCAGCGGGATGGTGCTCGACGGCCAGCTCCATCGCGGTGTTACCACCAGCGCCGGCGAGATTGGCCACGCCCGCATCAGCGGCAGCAGCGACCGCGAGGTCGAAAACCTGCTTTCAATCAGCGGGCTGCTCAGCCGGGCCAGCGAGCTAGGGCTGGCAACCGATGATCTTGAGGTGCTGTTCGCCGACGGGGCGGCCGGCCAAAAAACCATCGGCGAGGCCGTCGGTATGCTCGGGGTGGGTCTGGCCGGGATCGTCCAGCTGCTCGATCCGGCGATGCTGGTGCTGGGCGGGATCGTCGTGCGCAAGGGCGGCGACCCCTTCTGCGCCGCTGTCGAACAGCAGGTCAACGCGCTGATCTCGCAAACGCCGCCCCGGCGAATTCCGGTGGTGCAATCCTCGCTCGGCTACGACGCGGTAGCGATCGGCGGTCTGGCGCTGGCGCTGCACAGCCTTAGCCAGTAGGCCCAGGGTCAAATATTCTCAATCCGGCCGCTCAAGCTGCGCTCAGCCTGGGCGGCCGGGATTTTAGCCAATGAATGCAATCCTCTATCTCGTGACCGGCGCGCCTGGCGCGGGCAAGTCGCTCGCCCTGGAGCATGTCCTCGCGCGCAACAGCCCCTACCTGGCGTTTGATATCGACTGGCTGGCGGCTCCAGCCTCGCAGCTAGCCCGCACAGATATTATGTCAACTTCAACCACCTGGCCGGCCTACAACGCCGTCTGGCTGGAATTCCTGCACGCAATCCACAAGAACCACCGGCGGGCGATCTTCTTCTCGCCGCTCGACCAGCGCGATCTGGCCCTGAGCGGACAGCCGGCCTGGTGCGAGCGCATCGAGTGGCTCCTGCTGGACTGCGCTGATCACACCCGGCGCACGCGACTGCGCCAGCGGCCAGGCTGGACCGAGGCGATGATCGCAGAGGCGCTGGCCGATGCCCAGGTGCTGCGCGAGCAGATCAGCGCCCAGATTGATACTGGCAGCGCTACGCCAGACGAGGTTGCGGCCGCGATTCTGGACTGGGTCGAGAGGCTAGGGGTTAGGGATTAGGGATTAGGGATTAGGGATTAGGGGTCGGATCTTGCCAACAACAAACACCCAGCGCGGCTGCGATGCTCCGCTGGGTGTTTTGATGTGCCACACGCTGCCAGGCGACTAGCTATCTTTGCGCAGCGAGTTATTTTTGACCGGGACGGCCGGACCATTCGGATCGCCGATCTCGCGCCTTTTATCCACGGGCTGTGGCGCTGACGAGGCATCGTACAGATGCGGTGGCACCCGCGAACCGTACTCTGCGCCGGCGTGGGTCGCCAGCGGATCGCTGCTGGCGTGGGCCTGCTGGTCGGCCAGCATCGCCTGGTGGTTGGGGTCGCTGGCGGCGGCATTGGCCTCAGCAACGACTCGGTCAATCACCGGGACAATCTCATCGACCAGATGCTGGTGCGTTGCCGCGATTTCTGCGTTAACCGCCTCGAAACGCGCGCGATTTTCCTCAACTGTTTGGCTGGTATTCGGGTTATAGTCCTCGCCAACATCACGATCAAGAATACCATCGGCGAGCTGCTGCGCCCGGTCGGCGTGGGGGTTAGCTGGCGGCACAGCGCTAGGTTGAACTGCACCTGAATCGGCCTGCGGATCGACAGGAACGACGCCTGGCCCTGACTCGATGTCTGCATAGTTTTGATCACTCATGGTTGGTGCTCCTTTCTGAGCGATACGACTATGGCTGTCGCATGCAAGCGGCGTGCCGTTAGCCCTGCCGGGCCTCCCACTCCGTGCGGAGCATGCCCATCTGCACCAGATCGACGTACTCGCCATCGGAGAAGATATGCTCGCGCAGCCGGCCTTCGTGGACAAAGCCACACTTTTCGTAAGCCGCGATCGCCCGTGGGTTATCCCCAGCGGTGGTCAGCCAGATCCGGCGATAGTTCTGGATGCGAAACGCCCAGCGCAGCAGCACCCTGATCGCATCCGAGCCATAGCCTTTGCCAACATACTCGGGGTCGTAGATGCCGATGCCGAACTCACTACAGCTGTCGAGGCGATTGCTGTGGTGCAGGCCAATCCCGCCAATCACCACGCCGGCAACCTCGATCACAAACCAGGATTTCTCTTCGTCGGCCAGGTGTTTTTCGAAATTCTTCTCGAGGGCGGCGAACGGCTCCGGCTGCCAGTTGCCGTCGCCCTGCAGCACCAGCTCGACATTCTGCTCCAGCTCGTGGAGCCGCTTGAGATCTTCACGCTCACGCGCCCGTAAAATAACTTTTTCGCCCTTCAGCATGGTGGGGAACCTCCGCATAGATTAGGTATAGACAAAGCTAGTGTGGATTGTAGAGGATCGCCCAACCTGGAAGATCCATCGCAGGGCGGGGATGCGGATCAGCAAGATTGTGGAGATATGAAGGGAGCGGCCCGCTGGTTCAGGCTTTGACCGGCTCAGGCCGCTGGCCTCGACAGGCTCAGCCAGCGGGCGTAATGCTAGGCCACCTCAAGCACCCGGCCCAGGGCGAACTTCAGGTAGCGGCCTTCGAGGAAATGGGCCGGGACCGGGTGATCGAGGGCGTGGCCGGCCTCGTGGATCAGGGCGAGCCGCAGGTTGGCGCTGGCGGCGGCCTCGCCGAGCATGGCGCGAAAGGCCTCGGGCGAGAGCTGGCTGGTGCAGCTGGCGGTCGCCAGCATGCCATCGCGGGCCACGCAGCGCAGCGCCAGCGCATTCAGCTTGACGTAGGCGCGGGTGGCGGCGTGGATATTTTTCTTGGAGCGGGCAAACGAGGGCGGATCGAGGATCACCAGGTCGAACTGCTCGCCGCGTTGGATCACGCGGCTGAGGTAGTCGAAGCAGTCGCGGGCCAGAAAGGTGTGCTGGTCGCCGGCCAGGCCGTTAAGCCGAAAGTTTTCGGCGGCGTCCTCGGCGGCGGCGGCGGCGATATCGACGCTGGTGGTGCTGAGCGCGCCGCCACGGGCGGCATACAGCGAGAAAGCACCGGTGTACGAGAAACAGTTCAGGACCCGGCGACCGCTGCTCCACTGCTCGACGGTACGGCGATTCTCGCGATGGTCGAGAAATAGCCCGGTCTTCTGGCCCTCGTACAGATTGGCGATCAGCCGCAGCCCGTGCTCCTCGACCACCAGATCGCGGGGCGGCAGCGTGCCCCAGAGCGCCTCGATCTTGCCGGTCTCGACCTCATCCTCGGCGTCGGCCCGGCGGCGGCGCACAACACCGCGCAGGCCCGGCACGACAGCCCGTAGCGCCTCGACCACTAGCGGCACCAGCACATCGACGCTGTCGGCATAGGTCGCCAGCACCGCATAGTCGTTGTAGAGGTCGACGGTGATACCAGGCAGGCCATCGCCCTCGCCAAACAGCAGGCGATAGGCGGTCGTGGCCGTCTCGCGCAGGGCCGCGCGGCCCTTCCAGGCCAGCTCCACCCGCTCGCGGACCCACAGCGCGTCAGGCTGGGCGTAGCTAGAAAAGAGGCGAATCGCAATTGGCGAGCGGGTATCCCACAGACCGTAGCCGGTCCAGCTGCCACACTGCGCCCGCACCCAGGTCCCCGAATCCAACCGCACGCTCGGCGGCACGTGGTCGCGGTAGACCCACGGATGGCCCGCCGCCAGGCTGGCCTTGAGATGGGGCGGCAGGGTGATGGTTGGCATAATATATTTGGAGGTATTCACAATTTCAGATCCACAAACACGCCCGCGATTCCCAGGGAATCAAGCGGGCGCTACGTCATAAAAAATCAGGTGCCGGCTTCGACAGGCTCAGCCAGCGTCGGCGCACTACAGCTCGGCCGTGCCCACATTGGGCTGCTCAACCAGCGGCAGAGTCAGCGCCAGGCCGTCGTCATGCTGCGGTGCGCCGCGCTCCAGCGGGTTAGTGATAAAGGCGATCGGCAGCACCTCGTCCATGTGCTTCACCGGAATAATCGTCATCTTACGCCGCACATTGGCCGGGACATCGTCAAGGTCGCGCAGGTTTTTGGTCGGGATAATCACCGTGGTGATGCCGGCCCGGTAGGCGCCCAGCACTTTTTCGCGCAGGCCGCCAATTGGCAGCACCCGCCCGCGCAGCGTGATCTCGCCGGTCATCGAGACATCGCGGCGCAGCGGCCGATAGGTCAGCGCCGAGATCACCGAGCAGGCCAGGGTGATGCCGGCCGACGGGCCATCCTTGGGCACGCCGCCCTCGGGCACATGGATATGGATATCAACTTTCTCAAAGCGCTTGCTGTCGATGCCCAGCCGCCGCGCCGAGGCCCGCGCATACGACAGAGCCGCCTGGGCCGACTCCTGCATCACATCGCCAAGCTGGCCGGTCAGGGTGATCGTGCCCTTGCCATCGATCACGGCAGTCTCGATGGCAATTACATCACCGCCGTTCATCGACCAGACCATGCCGGTGGCCACGCCAACCTCATCGCGCTCCTCGACCCGGCCGTAGTCGTAGGGCGGCTGGCCCAGAAAGCCATCGAGCATGCCGGGCACAATCCGGTGGGGATAGCTTTTTTTCTCAGCGACCCGGCGGGCCACCTTGCGACAGATCGCCCCGATCTCCCGCTCCAGGTTGCGCACGCCCGCCTCCCAGGTGTAGGTCCGAATCAGCGCCCGCAGCGTATCGTCGGTAAACTTGATCGGGTGATCGTGCAGGCCGTTGGCCTCAAGCTGCTTGGGGATCAGGAACTGGCGGGCGATCTGGAGCTTCTCCTCCTCGATATAGCCCGGCAGCTCGACGATCTCCATGCGGTCCAGCAGCGGCTCGGCGATCGGGTCGAGCATGTTGGCGGTGGTGATGAACATAATTTTCGAGAGATCGTAGGGCACGTCGAGATAGTGGTCGGCGAAGGTGCTATTTTGCTCGGGGTCGAGCACCTCCAGCAGCGCCGAGGCGGGATCGCCGCGAAAATCCGCGCCGAGCTTATCGATCTCGTCGAGCATAAAGACCGGGTTGACCGTGCCGGCATCCTTCATTGTCTGGATGATCCGGCCGGGCATGGCACCTATGTAGGTGCGGCGATGGCCGCGCACCTCGGCCTCGTCGTGGACGCCGCCGAGCGACAGGCGCACGAACTCGCGGCCCAGCGCATCGGCGACCGAGCGGCCCAGGCTGGTTTTGCCGACGCCAGGCGGGCCAACAAAGCACAGAATCGGCGACTTGATCTTGGCACCGGCCAGCATGCGCACGGCGATAAACTCCAGGATACGCTCTTTGACCTTCTTCAGGCCATAGTGGTTGCGGTCGAGCACCCTGGCGGCCTCGGTCAGATCGCTGGTATCCTCGCTGGTTTTGCTCCACGGCAGATCGAGCAGCCAGTCGAGGTAGGTGCGGATCACGCTGTACTCGGGGGCGATCGGCGGCATCATCTCCAGGCGGCTGAGCTCCTCCTCGGCCTTGGCCTGCACCTTGGGCGGCAGATCGGCCAGCAGAAGCCGCTCCTGCAGATCGCCAAACTCGCGGGTGAGCGGGTCCTCCTGGCCAAGCTCGGTCTGGATGGCCTTGAGCTGCTCGCGGAGGAAAAAATCCCGCTGCGAGCGATCGACCTCTTTCTGCACCTGGTTCTGGATATGATTCTCCAGCTCCAGCACATCAAGCTCCTGCGAGAGCATCAGGCTGAGGCGGCGCAGACGCTCCTCAACATCGATTAGCTCAAGCAGGATCTGGCGCTTGGCGACATCGAGCGGCAGGGTCGAGGCGATCAGGTCGGCCAGCGGGCCGGGTTCCTCGACATTGAGCGCCGCGATATACGCATCATCGGGCATTGTGCGGCTCAGCTTAACCACTTTTTCATAGGAGGCCAGCACCCCACGCATCAGCGCCTCGACCGCCAGCGTGCGCTCATCATCGCTGACGATCACCTCAACCCGTGCGTGCAAGCTGGGATCGGTCTGGGTCCACTCCAGCACCCGCATCCGACGCCGGCCCTGCACCAACACCGAGCTGGTGCCATCGGGGAGCTTTAGCACGCGCCCGATCGAGGCCTCGACGCCGATCTGGTATAGCTGCTCGGTATCACTCTCATCAGCATCGGTTGAGCGCTGGGCGACGACCAGGATGGTGCGCGCTTCGGCCAGCGCCTCTTCAATCGCCGCCAGCGATCGTTCGCGATTCACAAACAGCGGCACCACCATCTGGGGAAACAAGACCGCGTTGATCAGCGGCAAAACCGGCAGCTCATTGCTGTCATCGCTCACACTGCCACCAAATAGCACTTCATCACCAAACATCAAGCGACCATCATCTGCCATGATTCGATTAACCCTTTGCTAGCAACAATGCCGCGACCCAAGAGGGCAAGCGGCGTAAAAGCATTATAGCACCATGACCAGATCTGGCTGATCAGCGCTGGCGAAGCGCCAGGATTTTGCAGCAATGCCACGCTGATGTAACGCCTCATATCACGATAGCTGTCTTACCGCGCCGCTGCACGAAAATGCCGAGGATGACGAGTCCATAGCTACCTCGCAGCACTGAATATTTCCCCTTAGTCAACCAATGGCACCAGCTGGGGACGCCCGGCGCCATCGTTCCAGTAGAGCAGCTCAGCCAGCTCATAGCCGTTATCGTTGCGGAGAATCTGGACGAAGTTGAGCTGAATCGTGCCGCGCAGCAGCTGCGTCGCGGGGTCGATAATCGGCGTCCAGGTGCCCGTGTTGAGATAGCGCGGCTCATCCAGATTCGGCTGGAGCGGAAAAACTTCGGCCCTGTGGGTATGGCCAAAAATGTAGAAGCGTGCGCCATCACCGGTGTCACGGCGCAGAATCGTGTCGATCTGGCGGGCCGCATCGCGCAGGTGGTTCGCTGGCTCGGCGGGCGGGCGGAAGGTCGCCCGCTCACGGTACAGCAGGCTCAGCAGGCCGGCGGCAAAGGCCAAAAATGCCCTCAGAGTATTGCGCATGCGCCGGAGCGCCGTAAACATCAGCCCGATTGGCGCAAACACCAGCAGCAGCGGCATCAGCGGGTCGACCACAATCTGCTTGGCCTGCCGCCAGCGACTGGTCATCGAGGGGATCACCGCCAGCTCATCGATCGCCATCAGCGTATCGAACGGCAGACCGGTTTTAGGCGCGTAGGCGGCCACAACCGTGCGCTGATAGTGCTTGCGCCGATCGCCAAGCTCGCCCTCGCTCAGGCCGCTAGCTTTGCGGAGCACCTTGATCAGCATCTGGGTCTGATAGAACAGCGTCAGCAGGCCGCGGACGGGCTTGTTGCGCAGGGCCCAGACAACATAGCGGGTGACAGGACGGACATTATCGGCAAACGAGTCGCCAGTCTCAATATGATTGAACACATAGCGCACAAAAAACGAGCCAAGCGGCAATTCCACCAGCTGGCTATCGATCGGGCCTTTGTTATCCCAGTCCAGCGTGCCATCGGCGGCGCGATTGGGGGGCAGAATCGGCTCCATCACGGTGGCGAACGAGTTCAGCGAGTCGTACTGCTGGCCGTGCTCGGCATAGAACAGCCCCGGCTCGTAGATAAACCAGGGGTAGAAGTGGATGGCGGCGGCGATTCCGGGAGCCTTGACCTGCTCCTCGATCAGCTCCTTGAAGCGCTGCTGGGCGGCGGGCCAGGTCAGCTCAATATCGTGGTTGCCGATCACCACATCCAGGCGATTCTCGGGGTCGGCCTGCAAAAACTCGCCGAGGGCGCGAAAAAACTCGGGGTGGCCCTTGGCGACCCGCTCGATCCGCCAGACGGTGGCGCGCTGGTTGGTGCTCAGCCCGTTGAACGGCTTGCGGCGCTTGAGATGATCCTGGACCTCTTTGTCCTGATAGGCGGGGTGCGTTGGCTCCGGCAGGCCCTTTTTGTCAAAGGGGCGACCATCGATCTGGAGGAACTCAAAGACATCGCCGAGCAAAATCAGGCGCTGCGGGCGCTGGCGGGCCTGGCCCTGGGCGGCGAGATAGCGGGCGAAGCGGTGAAACTCAGCGTCAAAGAAAAAATCTTCGCGGGAGTCGTAGCGCCCGCTGGTGCGGCTGTAGCCATTGGCGAGGTGGAGATCGCTGACGAACACAATGTCGTGCTCGTGCTGCTCAATCGGCATCCGGTCGGGGGTGGGGTCGGACATAGCTCCTCCTTCTTCACCAGGATCGGCGGTGCTGGCCTAATTATATGTGATTTGAGGTGGAGCAGGCGGGCAGGCCAGAGCGGGCGGGTACGGAGACCCGCCGTACACTTATTGGGCCTGTGAGTATTAGTGGGCCAGAAAACGGCGCTTTGGAAATATTTCACAAATCTTCCAGAAAATCACGCAGGCGCGGATCGCGGAGCGGCCGTAAGTGACCGCGTTGCACTGC
>JACCRK010000122.1 GCA_013813565.1 Herpetosiphonaceae bacterium | reverse complement strand
CGCCCCAGCCAGCCCCAGCCGGCCCGGCCAGCGGCCAGCGCGACCGTGGCCGGGATCAGATAGACCGGCAGGAGCGGCACGAAAAAGCGCGGGCTGTAGTGGATCAGCATCGACTGAAACAGGTAGTGCGCCGTCAGCCCTGCGACCAGCAGCGCGAACGTCCGCTGGCCGCCCCGCCACAGCCTGGCCGTGCCCAGCAGCGCCAGCGGCAGCAGCAGCAGATGGCCGAGCAGGCTGCCAAAGGCATACAGCTCGGCCCAGGCCGGCGCGTGGTTAGGGTACAGCCGCAGCCAGTCGTTGCGGCTTTCGGCGATCTGCTCCGGCAGCAGCGTGCGGCCGACCCGCCCCAGCGCCGCGCCGCCAAACCGGCCGGGGTCGGCCAGCAGATCGCGGCGAAAGGCAGCGCTGGCATACGCCTGCCGCTCGGCAGGGCCGGGCAGGTCTAGAATCGTCGCCTTGACCGTGGCACGGTCGAGCGGCGTGTTATCCTGCCATAGATTATAGGCGCCGGTGGTGTCAACCATGATCAGGCCGCCGTGGACCAGCGCATTGCGCAGCACCCACGGCGCCAGCACCACCCCCAGCGCCAGGGTGATCGCGGCCACGCCGGCCAGCGCCGGCCGCCAGCGCCGGGTCTGCCAGGCCACCGCCAGCCACAGCAGCGGCACAAGAGTCAGCGCACTGGAGCGACACAGCGCGGTCAGGCCCAGCAGCGCGCCGATCGCCAGCCAGTGGCGCAGGGCATAGCCGGGCGGCGTCCGCAGGACAAACCACAGGATCCACAGCAGCAGCGTGGTGTAGAGCGTCTCCGAGAGCACCCACTGGGGGTAGAAGATCCAGCTCGGCAGCAGCGCCAGCCCGAGCGCCGCCGCCAGCGCCACCTGCGGCCCCGCCAGCAGCCGGGTGATCCCGGCGACCAGCCCCACCAGCGCCAGCAGCAGCCCAAGATTAACCACAATCGTCGGGGCGATCGTCCAGGCCGGGCTGGAGCGCGAGATCAGCGCCGCCCCTGCGGTGACCAGCGGCATCAGCGGCGCCCGCATCCAGGGCAGAACCCGGTCCTGCTCGGCGAGGCGGCCCTCAAGCATTGCCACTGCGCTAAAGACATAGTTGCTCTCATCGCCCATCAGAGCCAGGTCGGCCTCGACCGCGCCGGTGCGCAGCCACGGCAGGCGCAGCAAGGCAGCCAGCAGCATAATCAGCCCCAGCAGCACATAGTAGGATCGCATCTGCCGCATCATTCACCTTTGTTAGTAGCTAGCAGTCAGTAGCTAGCAGCTAGTATGGCACAGCTCATTAACAACGTTCTTTTTGCGTTTTCACGCCATATCAAAGGGATAAAGCACTATCATTCTGGTCTCTACCCTTATGAAATACTAGCCACTAGCTACTAGCCGCTAGCCACTAGCCGCTGGTCACTGGCTACTGATTATCCACCCCAACCTGCAGTGTCAGCAGCATCAGACCGGCATCCTCGGTTGCATTCGGGCTATTGTAAGCCGGGATACGGGCAAATGTGGCCATATCATACAGTCCTATTTTCACCTGATAGTCGCCGGCCGGCAGGTCTGGCAGCGGCAGATCGGGGATATCCACCACGATCTCACCAACCTGCCAGCGACTGGTTGGATAATCGCCCTGGCGAATCACCGCGTCACGCTGGGCGACCGTGTTGCCGGCGGCATCAAGCACATGGATAAACAGAGCATAGTCCCGATCGAGCGGCGCCTGCACCTCCCAGTACAGGTTGAGCAGCAGATTCTGGCCGGCCTTGATGTCGCTACCGCCATCGAGCGGCGTGATGCTGGCCCGCAGATCGCCAACGCCCCGCTGGTAGCCAAGCAGGCGCAGAGCAGGCCCAAACTGGGCCGGGGTTGCATTGAGCACCAGCCCATCGCGGCTCAGCCCAAGATCAAGCACATCGATATGCGGGCCGGGCGTGCCGTCTTTATCGCCGGTAAACTGCGCAATCAGCTGGGCGTGGTCGCGCAGGCCCTGGTACAACAGGTCGGCGTCAGGCCGCCGATAGTGGGCATTGCTGATCAGGTAGCGAATCCCCTGAGCGCGATACCACTCGATCGTATGCTCGGTCAGATCGGGCAGCGCCAGCACCGAAGGGCTGCCGGACCAGCGCACCGGATTGAGCTCAACCGCCACCGGCAGGCCGCGGGGCAGGACATCGCGCACATAGCTATCGGCCAGCACCTTGCTGTTTGGCTGCGCCTCAAAGCGTGTGATCTCGATCGCCTTGAAGAAGGGCCAGCCAAGCACCAGCACGCCAACTGCCAGCGTCAGCCAGGTCGCTGAGATGGCCCGTGGGGTCCGCAACGCTGTCGTCAGCCAAGTGATGCTATAGGTTGTCGCGAGGCCGGCCCAGAGCGCAAAGACCGGCATCAGCGGCAGCAGATTGCGCACAAAATGGGTCGGCTGGCTCAGCGTAAACAGCAGATATGGCAGGCAGAAGCTGAGCAGCACCAGGCCTGGCCGATTGCGGCGGCGCAGCACCCAGGCCAGCCCGACCAGGGCCGCGCTCGCCGGGCCAATCCGCAGCCCATCGAACCACAAAAAGTCCAGGTACTCGCCAACCGGCCAGCGCCCGACGATCTCGCCGTGGCCGCCGGAGTAGCTGATCAGCTGGCGCTGCATATCGCGGGTAAAATCGGCCCAGTCGATCGCGATGGTCGGCGTGGTGGCCGCAAAGGTGCCGACGCACCACAGCGCCGCCCAGGCCAGGCGCCCGGACTGACGCAGACTTTGCGCGCCCCAGGCCAGAACGTGGGCCATTGCCACGGCCAGCGCGACCAGGCCGACGTTATATTTTGTGCCAGTCGCCAGCCCGACCCACAATCCCGCCAGCGCGTACCAGCGCCAGGACTCCCGCGCCACAAGCAGCCGGAGGGCGGCCGCCAGGGCCAGCGTCGTCATCAGCGCGCTGGGGACATCGGTGGTGATGTATTGCGAGTGGCGAATATGAAACGGCAGCATCGCCAGAACGGCCGCCGCGACCAGGGCGGTGCCCACCGACCACCAGCGCCGCCCGATCCGATAGACCAGGCCGACCGTCGCCACCCCGCACAGCGTTGTCAAGACCCGCCCCCAGACAAAAAACTCCGGCACGGTAGTATAGATATCACTGGTTTGCGGCAGCTGATTAAGGTTTGTATAGAGCCCGGTTGCCACACCCCAGTGCCAGTGCAGTGTAAAAACAGCCCGCAGAACGTAGGGATACAGCGAGGGATAGTTAAAAAAATGCGGTCGCCAGTCGCCGCGCCGCAGCATCGCCAGCACCGGATTGACAATCGCCGGCTCATCGGGATGATCGACATACGGCAGCCCCCAGCGCAGCGCCCACAGCCGCAGCAGCAGCGCCAGCGCCATAATCATCCCCAGCGTCCAGTGTTCAGCCCTCCACCATGCCAGCCGTGCTCGCATACGTCGTTAACCTCGTTGATTGTAGCTAATTTGTCATCGCGCCATTCTACCCGAAAGTGGCATCGACTTAAACCACGGCGCGCCGCCTCAGCGAAAGCGCCGAGTCGGCCCTGGGTTGGCGGCTGGCGATCAGGTTGCGTTCTACGGCGGTCTGTCGTATGATTGGCGCACCTTCCACTCTCTACCATATAGGCGTGTGCGTATGGCAAATGAACACGAAACCATTCTTGTTATTGATGACAGTGAAGCAATTCGCACAAAACTTAAGGCTCAGCTAAGCAGCCTCGGCTACACCGTTGTTCTGGCGGCGAATGGGCGAACCGGCTTGAGCGCAGTGGCGGAGCATCAGCCGCTGCTGATTTTGCTTGACTACCAGCTCCCCGATACGACCGGCCTTGATGTGCTGCGCAAGCTCCGCTCCGAGGGCAACCTGGTGCCGGTGCTGCTGATGACCGCCGAGGGCTCCGAGCGGATTGCCGTCGCCGCGTTCCAGATGGGCGTGCGCGACTATCTGATCAAGCCCTTTGAGCCAAGCGATGTCGCCGGGGCGATCGATCGATCGCTGCGCGAGTGGCGGCTGCAGCGTGAGAAAGAAGGGCTGCTGAGCCAGCTCCAGGGCCAGGTGCGCCAGCTCACCGTCCTCCATCGGGTTGGCAAGGCCGTGACCGCCCAGCTTGAGTCGGTCAACCTGCTGGAGCGAATTGTCGAGGCCGCAGTCTTTCTCTCCAATGCCGACGAGGGCTTTGTCCAGCTGCTCGATGGCAAAGAGCTGACCCTGCGGGCCGCCCACAACATCAGCGCCATCCACCTGCGCGAGCTCAACAAACATGCCGACCACGATCTGGCCACCCAGACCCTGAAGACCAACAAGCCGGTCCGGCTGAACGCCGAGCGCGATGGCATTCGAGTGCAGGCCAACTATCTGGCCCAGGCCGTGCTGATGGTGCCGCTGCTGGTTGGCACCGAGGCCCTGGGCGTGCTCACCGTCGCGGCCACCACCCACCGCGGCACCTTCGATGAGAACGACGAGCGCCTGCTGCTAATGCTGGCTGACTATGCCTCGATCGCCCTGCACAATGCCCGCACCTACAATGCCCTGCGCGAAACCCAGGGCCGCCTGGTCGAGGCCGAGAAGCTGGCCGGGATGGGCCGCATGGCCGCCTCGCTGGCCCACGAGATCAACAACCCGCTGGCGATTATTCGCTCAGGCCTGGAGCTGGTCGCCCAGCAGCACCTGCCGGAGACGCCGCTTGGCGATCTGGTGACCGGGCTGGATGAGGAGGTGGCCCGGATCGCCCGGCTGCTGCACACGCTGGTTCATTTCTATCAGCCAACCAACGATGGCGTGCCACCCGACCTGAACCACCTGATTATTTCGCTGATGCACATCACCAAGCCGCAGCTGGATCGGGCCAATATCAAGCTGTATCAGGAGCTCGCCACCGATCTGCCGCCGCCGGCGATCAGCAGCGATGCCTGTAAGCAGGTGCTGATCAATCTGGTGCGGAACGCGATCGATGCCATGCCCGAGGGGGGCAATATCACGATTCGCTCGGCCCACCATCGCGGCCAGATCTACCTCAGCGTGGCCGATACGGGCACCGGGATTCTGCCTGAGCACCGTGAGCGCATCTTCGAGCCGTTTTTCAGCACCAAAGGGGTGACCGGAACCGGCCTGGGCCTAGCGGTGGTGTATGGGATTTTGCAGCAGGCCGGCGGCATTATCACCGTCGACAGCACCATGGGCGAGGGCTCAACCTTTACAATTCGGCTGCCGATCGCCTCAGCGCGCACCGTTGACAGCGAGTCGCTTTCAGATGAAATACTCATTGGATAACCGCGCATGAATGAACTGCCTCTGCATATTTTGGTGATTGATGACGAGCCACGGCTCAGTGGACAGCTCCGTCTGCTGCTGGAAGGTCAGGGCTACACTGTCACCACGGCGGTTGGCGGCGCCGCCGGCCTGGCCGCCCTACAGGCCACCGATATTGATGCCGTGCTGACCGATGTCACCATGCCCGATGTCGATGGCTACGCTGTGCTGCAGTGGATTCGCGAAAATCGTCCCGACACACCGGTGATTGTGATGACCGGCTATGGCTCGCTGGAAAGCGCCACCCGTGCCCTGCGCCTCGGTGCCTATGACTATGTGTTGAAGCCGTTTTCGCTGCCGACCGTGCAGGCCGCCCTCAATCGGGCTGCGGCGGTAGTCGCCAAGCGCCGCGCCGATGGCCAGCGCACCGCCGAACTCGCCGCAGTGGCCGCGATCGCCCGCCAGATGGCGCACTCGCTGGAGCCAGCCGCGATGGCCGATGCGACCCTCACCGCCATCGTCGAGTCCACCGCTGCCCGCACCGCCCTGCTGTATACCGTCTCAGATAATGGGATGCGCTGGCATCTGTGGCGCATGGTCGGCCTCCCGGAAAAGCTGATCGCACCGCTCAGCGATCAGTTCCCGCCGATCCCGCTGACCAAGGCTGCGGTGATGTGGGAGGATCGGCCAACCTGGCTGACCGATGCCGCCTATACGACCTTGTACGGGCTGTGCTCAAGTGGTGGCAAGGTGGCCTGGGCGGGCATGCCCCTGGAGGCCGGCCCCCAGGCCTCGATGGTGTTGGTCCTGGTCGGAGCCGGCCGCGAGACGCTGGCCTGGTCGCCGCCGCTGCTGCTCTCGCTGGGCAATGCCCTGAGCATGGCCCTGGTCAACACCCGCCTGTTCACCGCCGTGCGCGAGGAGCGCGACCGCCTGCGGCTGCTGTATGGCATCAGCCGCGAGCTGGCCAACTCGCTCGACCCCGATGAGCTGCTGGCGCGGATTATTCAGCATACCATCGCCGCCGTCAACGCCGAGCGCGGCAGCATTATTATCTCGTCGCAGGACGGCAAAACCACCCAGCGGATTGTCGCCCGCTTTGGCATGGATAAGTCGGTCACCGAGCCGGTCGCCGCCTCGCTGCTCGCCACCGGCCTGTCGGGCTGGGTGATGCAGAATCGCGAGGTCGCCCGAATCGCCGATGTGCGCCTCGACAAGCGCTGGCTCGACCTGCCGACCACGATCAATCGGGTGCGCTCCGCGCTGGCCGTGCCGCTGATCCGCGAAGATCAGGTCCTCGGCGTGATGACGCTGACTCACCCGCGCATCGATCACTTTACTGGCGCCGACCTGGAGCTGGTGCGCTCGGTCTCGGCCCAGGCCGCCGTCGCAATTGAAAATGCCAATCTGTTTGCCGAGCTTGAGCAGCGTGTCTTCGATCTGGAGGGCTTGAACACCACCAGCCGCGAGCTTACCAGCGCCCTCGATCCGATGGATGTGGCCCGGCTGGTGGCCTACCGCTGCCACGAGATGCTGAACGCGCCGCTGGTTGCGCTGGTCCATCTCGACGGCGCCCGCGGCCCCTGGCCGCTGGTGACGCTGGTCAATGGCGAGGAGCAGCCGCTCTTTACCCTCGGGCCAATCCAGGCGGCGCTGAACGATAACGAGCCGGTGCTGCTGGATAACGCCGGCGCGCAGATCGAGCTGCTGGCCAATCAGGAGGCGCCGCTCGGCGAGACCTGGCTGGGCATGCCGCTGGTCATGGGCGATACCATCGGCGGCCTGCTGATCGCCGCGCACCCACGCTCAAGCGCCTTCGATGCCTATGAGCGCCAGCTGCTGACCGCGCTGGCGGGCCAGGCCGCCGTGGCCATGGAGAGCGCCCGCCTGTATGCCGCCGCCGCCGAGGAGCGCACCATTCTGGCCGCCGTGATCGAGGCCGTCAGCGACGGGATTATCCTGACCGACGAGGGCCTGATCGTGGTGGCCAACCCGGCGGCCGGGCAGATCGCCGGCGTCGAGCATACGACGCTGCTCCATCAGCCGCTGTCGAAGTTTTTCCCGTCCCTGCCGGCGCTGGAGCAGACCGCGTATCTGCGCAACAGCGAGTTCACGATGAACAAGCGGGTCTACACGGTCAACGCCGCCCCGCTGCGCAAGCCCACCGGCGCGATCGGCGGCCAGGTGGTGGTGCTGCAGGATATCACCTATTTCAAAGAGCTGGATGAGCTGAAGAGCCGCTTTGTCTCCACGGTCTCGCACGATCTCAAGTCGCCGCTGACGGCGATCCAGGGCTATGCCCAGCTGGTCGCCGATGGACATATGGGCGAGATCAACCCGATGCAGAAGGAGGCGCTCCAGGCGGTGGTGCGCAACTCCGGCGCGATGACCGTGCTGATCAGCGATCTGCTCGATCTCGGTAAAATCGAGGCCGGGATTGGCCTCGACCCGCAGCCAACCGATCTGGCGGTGCTGATCCGCGAGGTGCTTGACGAGATGCAGATGCGCGCCAAACAGGGCCAGCTACAGCTCAAGCAGGAGCTGCCGAAGTCGCTGCCGCTGGTCGCCGACCCGGCCCGCATTCGCCAGGTCCTCAACAATCTGGTCTCCAACGCCATCAAGTACACGCCCAAGGGCGGCACCGTGCTGGTCACCGCCCACAACGGCGCCGGCGCCGTGCAGCTGCTGGTGAAGGATAGCGGCCTCGGCATTCCCGATGATGCGCTGCCGCATATTTTTGACCGTTTCTACCGCGTCAAGCGTGACGAGGACTCGCCGGTTGAGGGCACCGGACTGGGGCTGGCGATCGTCAAGAGCATCATCGAGGAGCACGGCGGCACCATCGAGGTCGCCAGCATCCTTGGCCAGGGCAGCACGTTCAAAATCAGTCTGCCGGTCGCGGATCAGCCAAAATAGCCGCCTGCCCAGCCCAGCCGCCCGTGGAGGGCCGTCAGGTCCAGGTTTTGCGGACATGACGGCCCTTCGCGGTATTCTGTATTCCCTGATACCATAACGGAGAGCGGCGGCAAGCGTGCCCTCGCCCCAAACTGCCATAGCCCTCGTGTTCCGCTGCGGAGCAATGAGCTAGATTGAAGTACACCTATGAGTTTATCTGTCCGTTCGCTCGCCAGCGGCTCCACCGCCAACAGTGTGCTGATCAGATCGCCCCAGTCGATTATCGCCATCGATATCGGCCTGTCGTCAACCCGATTTCTGGAGCTGCTGGCCCAGGAGCAGATCAGCACCAGCCAGCTCAACGCCATCTGTCTGACCCACGAGCACGGCGACCATATCCGCGGCGCGGTGATCATCGCCGAGCAGCTGCAGATTCCGCTGGTGTGCAACGCGGCCACCTTTGCGGCCCTGCGCCTGCCCCACCTGCCCTGGATCGACCTGCCGACCGGCGGCAGTCTCCAGCTCGGCGACTGTCTGATCACCAGCTTTGCCGTGTCCCACGATGCCGCCGACCCGGTCGGCTATCGCCTGGAGCACCCCCAGGGCTGTGTCGCGCTGGCCACCGATCTCGGTGAGTGGACTCCCGAGCTGTGCCGGCAGCTGGCGCCGGCCGATCTGCTGATCATCGAGGCCAACCACCAGCCCGACCGCCTGCGCTGGTGCGGCTACTCGCGGGTGCTGCAGCAGCGCATCCTCGGCCAGCGCGGCCACCTGGCCAACGAGCAGACCGCCGCGCTGCTGCTGGCGCTGCACCACCTCGACCCACGCGCCCGCACCGTCTGGCTGGCCCACCTCTCCCAGCGCTCCAACACCCCGGCGCTGGCCCTGACCTCGGTGCTCAGCGCCCTGGAGACGGCGGCGGTCCGCTCGATGCAGGTCAGCGTCGCGCCCCGCAGCCAGCCCGGCCCGCACTGGCGCTATCAGCCCGCCACCCAGCTGGCTTTCTGGGACGAGGCGGGGTAGGGGTTCGTAGCTAGGTGGCCCGTACATCCGCACGCGACGGATGCGACAACAAATCAGCGTCCGGGCAGGCCCCTGTGCCTGCCCCCATCTATTGCCATACCAACACCGCTGTCGTGACAGCACTCGTGGCCGCAGGAGAGTGCGATCCTCCCGATCCCCGATCCCCGGAACCAGGGCTTATGCGTTCTCGATAGGTTGATCGTAATCGCTCCATAAACTCGATTTTAGGCGGGTGCCCGGGGTGCCCTCAGGGCGTCGCCAGGGGGATGAAAACCCCCTGACGCCCAGGGGGCACCCGCCCTCCGGCGGAGGGACCGGGTGCCCCCTGGGCAGGAGGCGAATCAGAAGATCCCAATGATTGATGGGAGAACGCGTAAGCCCTACCTCGGAACCGATTCGATATTGCTTGTCCGTAGCTCAGTAGTATATAATCAGCCGCACAAGGGTACATCTCACCCCAGTTTCCTCACACCGAAGCAGCTGTCGTCTGATTGGCGATTGCGCTTGTTCACCCTTTGAACAAAGGAGACGTAGCATGTCTGATCCACTGTCCGACGAGCCACTACCGGAATTCGAGCTGCCCGATATTGCCGATCTTATGCCGCTGGAGGGTGATATTGCCGACGACACCCAGCGCGGTGGCCCGGTGTCGGTTGAAAGATTTCTGTATATTGGCCAGGGGCTGAAGGCTGATGAGTTCTCCCACTATGTCGAGTCCTATAACTTTGGCCGGCAGCCGCCGGACTTTGTCGTGCTCCACCACACCGCCATCCCCAGCACCCAGACCGCGCCCTACCCGACCGGCTGGCGCTGGGATAGCAGTGAGTCCGGCCTGACCGAGGGCCAGATCTATCGCAAGCGCCTGAAGCAGCTGGAGGCGCTGCGCGAGTTTTATCGCACCGGCTCCGGCTGGGACCGCGGGCCGCACCTGTTTATTGATGAGAAGTGGATCTGGCTGTTCACCCCGATGTTTGAGCAGGGCATTCACGCCAAGGAGGGCAACGGCTACCGCGATAGCACGGGCCGGCTGCGCTACTCGATCGGTATCGAGGTCTGCGGCTACTTCGAGAATGTCCAGTGGTCGGCCCCGGTCGCGGCGCTGGTCGGCCACGCGATCGCGGTGATCAAGCGCAAGCTGGGCAACTTCGAGATCAAGCATCAAAAGTTCTCCGGCGGTATCTCCTCGCACCGCGACTATAACAAGCCCTCCTGCCCCGGCAAGGCCATCACCGAGCCCTACTATGTCGGCGTCGTGCAGGCGGCCTGGGATCGGTTGAACAATGCGCCGGCGGTGGCGACGGCAACCACGGCGATCACCGCCAGCTCGCCGCTGCTGGGATCGCCCTCAGGCACCCGCGAGCAGGCGATTGCGTTTGTCCGCAAAGCTCTGCCCGCCACCTCCGAGTATCAAAAAGATGTCGAGACGATTCTGAACTACTACTGGGTCTATGCCCCGACCGTTGGCCTCGACCCGTTTCTCGCCGCCGCCCAGTGTATCTTCGAAACCGGTGGCCTGACCTCGGGCTGGTGCGCCCGGCCAAAGCGCAATCCCGCCGGGCTGGGCGTGCGCCAGGAGGGCGGCCTGTCATTCAGCACCTGGGATGCCGCCGTGCAGGCCCATATCGGTCAGCTGCTGGCCCTGGCGCTGCGTGATGACGAGGCCAACGATGCGCAGAAGCAGATGATGAGCCGCAATCCCCGCCACGCCAATATCAAGCCCGAGCTGCGGGGCAGCGCCAAAACTCTCAGCGCCCTCAGCAGCCGCTGGACCGACGACGCTGAGTATGGCAGCAAGTTCGCCAGCCGCGCCGAGGCAATCCGCACGAGCTAGATTATCCCGGCGCCATCGATCCGGCTGCGATCGGTGGCGTCGGTTTTTAAAGTGCTGATCGGACGCTGCCGATTGTGCCGCCAGAGTACAAAAAAATTGTGGCGGCCAAAACCGCCGGTTTGTTGCTAGACAAACTATAAACATTGTGATATTCTGCACACACTAATCAATCCTAGCCACCTGAAAACCAAAAGGAGGTGTGTGATGAGGAACCCTTTGCTTGATCGATTTCGCGGCAACGGTGATAATGATCAGGAAGCCCACCGCCCGGCGCAGCCGGCCCCGTCGGAAAAATCAGCGGCCAGTGGCGCCGACGAGGCTCAGCTGACCGAGCGCCGGCTGCTGGCGGCTCGACTACGTGGCGAGCAACTGCCGAACACAGACCAGCCGCCTGGCCTAGCGACAGCCGACCAAAACAAGAAAGAGCCACCCCTGACCGCTGCCCGCGTTGGCACGCTTGCCGAACAGCGCATCCAGGCCGCGATCGAAGAGGGGATGTTCGATAATCTCGATGGTGCGGGCCAGCCGCTCAATCTCTACGACGATATGCACATTCCCTCCGATATGCGCATGGCCTTCCGGCTGATGAAGGGCCAGAACCTCGGCGCACCGTGGGTCGAGCCACAGCGCGACTACGAGCGCCAGCTGGGCCGCTACCTGGTCTGGCGCAAGAATATCAACGCCCGCTGGGCCAGCGCCAGCCCGGCCGAACAGGACGAGCTGCGAGCGGAGCTAGCGCTGCGGATCAAAGCGATCAATAATCTTATCCATAGCCTGAATGCCCTGGTCCCAACCGATACATTGCGGGTTGGCTTGTTAGTTTACGAGCGTGAACTGCACTTTTTGGAAACATAATGACCTCTCATCACAGCGGCTCCCTTCCCAAATCCGGCTACGCAGCAATTTCGATTGTGGCCGCCCTGCTGACCATCGGGTTGAAATTTAGCGCCTATCTGCTGACCGGCTCGGTGGGACTCTTCTCCGATGCCGCCGAGTCGGTCGTCAATCTGCTCGCCGCCATTCTGGCGTTCTGGATGCTGACCATCGCCGCCCGTCCGCCCGATGATATTCACGCCTTCGGCCACTCCAAGGCCGAGTACTTCGCCAGCGGGTTCGAGGGAATGTTGATTATTATCGCCGCCGGCAGCATCATTGTGGCCGCCTGGAACCGCCTCTTCGACCCCCAGGAGCTCCAGCGTCTCGACATCGGGCTAATCCTCTCGCTGATCGCCACCGCCATCAATGGCGGCGTGGCCTGGATTCTCGGCCGCGCCGGACGACGGCTGCGCTCGATCACGTTGCAGGCCGATGCCCAGCATCTGCTCACCGATGTGTGGACGACGGCGGGCGTCATCATAGGGATTATTCTGGTACGCATCACCGGCTGGCTGATTCTCGATCCGCTGATCGCGATTGTCGTGGCGCTGAACATTGTCTGGGCCGGGCTGCGGCTGCTGCGCGAGACGAGCTACGGGCTGCTGGATAGCGCGCTGCCCAAGGCCGACCAGAAGCACATCGCGGACGTTCTGCATCCCTACGAAAAAGCCGGGATCATTTTCCACGCCCTGCGCACGCGCATGGCCGGCCCACGCCGGTTTGTCTCGCTCCACGTGCTGGTGCCCGGCGAGTGGACCGTGCAGCACGGCCACGATGTCTGCGAGGAGATCGAGCTGGCGATTGCGGCCGCGCTGCCCGAGTGCAATGTGCTGACCCACCTGGAGCCACTCGAAGATCCAGCCGCCTGGCGCGATCAGGAGCTGGACCGGATTCTGTAGCACCCCTCAAGCTGGTCGCGCCATCGATCAGCAATCCCTGGCCGCCGCTGCTGGCCTATGGTGATGCACGCGCCAGCATTCCGCCAACTAGCTTATCGCCAATTCGCTCACCACTCGCCTCGGACGAAGGGCACCAGCAGCGCATTGACCTCGTCCGGGGCCTCCTGCTGCACCCAGTGGCTGATACCGTTCAGGTAGCGCACGCGCAGGTCGCTGACATAGCGCTCGGTGCCATAGGTCAGCTCCTGGCCCAGAGCCTTATCGGCGGTCCCCCAGATCAGCAGAGTTGGCACGCTGATGATCTCGGGCACCGTGGCGTAAAAGTTTTTGCTGAACCGAAAGGCGCGATACCAGTTGACCATCGCTGTCAGCGCGCCTGGCTGGCTCCAGGCCTGGCGATAGAGCTCCAGATCGGCGGGCGTAAAGACGTTTGATCGGCTGACCCAGCTGGTGAACGAGCGGGTCAGCAGGCCGTAGCGCCCACGCTCCATCAGCCACTCGGGCAGTTTGGGGATTTGAAACGCGGCGGCGTACCACGAGCGCAGCATCTGGCGCGGGTTGCTGAGCAGCGCTTTACGCATCAGGCGCGGGTGGGGCAGATTCAGCACCGCCAGCCGCAGGGTCACCAGGGGATAGCGCATGGCGAAGGCCCAGGCCACCACGCCGCCCCAGTCGTGGCCGACGATCACCGCATGCGTGTGGCCCAGATGCCGGATCAGCGCCCGCACATCCTCGACCAGCTGCTCCAGGGCATAGTCAGCCACCGCCGCCGGCTTGCTGGAGTGATTGTAGCCGCGCTGGTCGAGCGCCACCACCGTGTGCCGCTGCGCCAGCGGCTCGATCTGATGGCGCCACGAGTACCAGAACTCGGGAAAGCCGTGCAGCAGCACCACCAGCGGCCCGCTGCCGGCGATCACATAGTGCAGATTAACTCCGTTGACTGCGGCCATACGATGTTCAATCGGCAGCTCGCTCACTCGTCGTCCCCGCGCTGCCGCAAGATCGCCTCACGGGTATTGGCGGCGCTGGCGGCCAGCACCCGAAAGCGATACTCGGTGTCTTTATCATCGTTCAGATGGGCCGGGCGCATCAGGTACCCGGCCAGCTGTTGCAGCTCGCTCAGGTCGGCGGTATTCTGGGATTTTTTGGCCCGCTCGATCGCGCCGGCAATCGAGTCGTGCATATCTTGGATAGTCAGCATTTGGTCCTCCTGGATAATCATTGTCTATCAGGCCGGCAGGTGCAACGGACTAGCCGCGCAGCTCCGCCGGCTGGTCGCGGAGCAACACGTCGGCGGCGCTGAACAGGGTCAGAAAGCGCTGCTGATTGGCCGCATCGCCAACATCCTCGGCCACCCGCGCCAGATAGGCGGTGATGCGCCGGATCTGCCGCAGCTCGCCGCTGTTGCCCGCCAGCGAGTGGCGCGCCAGCTCGCGCTCGATGAACACAACCACATCGTCGGTGCTAATAGTCGCCATCTTCAGGTCCTCCTTGGTGCGAAACGTAGATCTGCCTAAGGCTGGGGCAAGGTTTGTACCGCGAGCGGCCCAGGCGCCGTGGGGCAGAAAATCCGCTGTGAGCCGCCGCCCGCCGGCTATTTTCTGCTACACTAATGCAACAACATTCACTAATGCAACGTACCAATCAAAAGGTCACCCTACCCATGCTGTAAGTGAGGGATTTGCACGATGAGTGCGCCAATACAACGGGCCTTGTGCCCAATCTGCCATACCGATAACCGCGCCGATGCCAAATTCTGTCAGAAGTGCGGCAACAATATCTGGCTCAATGACCGCTACCGGATCGTGCGAGCGATCAAGGAGGGCGGCATGGGCGCGGTCTATGAGGCGATGGACGACAGCGGCAAGCGCTATGCGCTCAAAGCCCTGATCGACCGCTTCACCGACCCGGCCGAGCGGGCCGATGGCATCGCCCGCTTCCAGGAGGAGGCCTCCATCCTGCGCGAGCTGCAGCATCCCCAGATCCCACGGGTATACAGTGATTTTTTACACGGCGGACGCTACTATCTGGCGATGGATTTTATCCAGGGCGACGATCTGGAGGATCTGCTGCGCCACCAGCCAAATGGCCGCTACGATGAGGCCACCGTGATTCGCTGGGCCGACCAGATCGCCGATGTGCTCGACTATCTCCACGAGCGCCGCCTGATCTACCGCGATGTCAAGCCATCGAACATCATGATCGAGCGAGCGACCGGGAATGTCAAGGTGGTGGACTTTGGCATCGCCAAGCTGTTCCAGCCCAACGAGCGCGGCACCCTGATTGGCACGCCGGGCTACTCGCCGCCGGAGCAGTATCAGGGTCAGGCCACGCCGCAGTCCGATGTGTTTGCCCTCGGCGCGACCCTGCACCACCTGTTGACCGGCCGCGACCCACGTGACGAGCCGCCGTTTTCGTTCCCGCCGGTTCGCAAGCTGGTGCCGAGCGTCTCAGCCCAGACCGAGCGGGCGATTGGGCGGGCGCTTGAGATGGAGCTCGACAAGCGCTGGCTCAGCGCCGCAGCGTTTCGAGCGGCTCTGCCAACCGAGATGGCCAAACGGCCGCGCCGACCCGCTAGCACCCAGCCAACCGTCACGCTCGATCCGGCGGTGATGGCGGCCCAGGTTGCCCCGGTGCCCCAGCCACAGCGGGCCAGGCAGCCGAAGCCCCAGCCAGCGCCCAAAGCCAAGCCCGCCAGCCCGCCAGCGGCGCCGGCGCCAGCCGCCAAGCCCGCCAAGCCTTTCCGCTGGTGGATTCCGCTGCTGGTTGTGGTTGTGGCGGGCAGCCTGATCGCCCTGGGCCAGCCCGGCGTCAGCGACAAGATCACGGGCCTGTTTGGCGGTGATACCAGCACGACGATTCCGGCCACCTTGACCACCGCCCCGCTGACTGTCCAGCAGTACAAGAAGGAGCTGACCGTGACAGTCCCCGCCGGCAGCGACCAGGACACTATTCGCGAGGCTTTTATGCAGGCCTACACGCAGGCGGTCACCCAAGAGTTCGGGCCAACCGCCCGGATCAACCCGAATGTGCCCCCAACCTTCGAGGGCGGCGCGCCGGTGCAGACCAGCAGCGATGCCAGCGGCGAAACCTATCGGGTTACCGTGAATGGCCGGATCTCCGCGCCGCCGCGCTAAGTTTTGAGGAAATCAGACAACGCTATGTTGCACCCACTCTACATCTCGCCGCTCGGCAAGGGCGGCGTTGATATTGGCATTCAAAATATCACCCGCGCCCTGCGCCAGGCCGGCCACCAGCCGACCCTGCGCCGCCTGCACCACGCCTTCAACTTCGCCCCGCTCGGCGCCCGCTGGTCGCTTGGCGCCGGCTGGTGGCGCGGCCACGACATCATTCAGGCCCGCTCGCGCTGCGCCTGGGCCCTGCGCGCCCCCGGCCTGCCGCTGGTCACCACCGTCCACCACATCGTCACCGACCCGCTGCTCCAGCCCTACAGCTCGCCCCAGCAGCGCCTGTTCTACCGGCTGGTCGAGCGCACCTACGATGGCCTTTCGGTGCGCGGCGCCGACGAGGTGATCTGCGTCAGCCGCTACACCCAGGAGCAGACCCGCCTGACCTACGGCCCGCGCCCGACCACGGTGGTCTACGATGGGATCGATACCGATGCCTTCACGCCCACCAGCGACGGCCGGCGCATCGACGATCTGCCGCCCCACCCGGCGCCGATCCGCCTGCTGTTTGTCGGCAACCGCACCCGCCGCAAGGGCTTCGATCTGCTGCCCCAGATTATGGCCCAGCTCGGCCCGCGCTATGTGCTGTACTTCACCGAGTCGTTTCAGGGCGTCCAGGCCGCGCCGCCCCACCCGCAGATGGTGCCGATCGGCACGCCCGACAAGGATGAGCTGATCGCGGCCTATCGCTCCTGCGATATCTTGCTGTTTCCCGCCCGCGTCGAGGGCTTTGGGATCGTCGCGGCCGAGGCTGGCGCCTGTGGCAGGCCCGTCATCACCACCAACGCCTCGGCGCTGCCCGAGGTGGTCGTCGATGGCGAGACCGGCCTGCTCTGCCCGCTCGATGATGTGGGCGCGTTCGTCCGCGCTATCCAGCGCCTCGGCGACGACCCCGCCGAGCGCCAGCGGATGGGCGAGGCCGCCCGCGAGCGCGTCGCCGCCAATTTCGGCTACGCCACCCTGGCCGCCGGGCTGCTGGCGGTCTACCACCGGGCGCTGTGGGGCGCGTGAGGCCATGGGCGAACGCTCCAAACCGCGGCGATCTCAACAACGAGGTCGCCGCGGTTTGCTCGTTGGACGTGCACCTGCGGCAGCAGGGCGCGGCGCCGGTGAATCAGCAGGGTTTACCCCTGATCAGGCTACGAACTCCCCCATGTGTCTACCCCCGGCGGGGGAGTCTGGTCTAGAATAAACTTTCACTCATGGCTACCTGGAACGCTTGTCGCCAGGGCCTCTCCCCGCTATACTCATCCTGAGAGCAAGCAACCAGTTCTACCACCTAGGGTCGCTGGCGTGAGGTAAAAGGCTAGATTTTCCACATAGCAGGGCTCTCCTCTCACATTCCTTAATCTACGACTGTGCTGACCCGTTGCCAGGAAAGAGACGAGCATATCGTCACCCTGGCTGCACTGAGCCACCTCCAAGAAAGGATCGCCTTATGCAGCCATCGCGGCCCACCCTACTCATTGTTGATGATGACCCGTCGATTCAGACGCTCATGCGTTTCATCCTCCAGACCGCGTTCACCGTCCATACCGCCGCCGATGGGGCGATCGCGCTCCAAATAGCCCGCTCGCTGCCCATCGACGGGGTCGTGCTCGATCTGAATCTGCCCGGCGTCTCGGGCTGGGATGTCGCGCGCACCCTCCAGCAGGAGGCGCCCCAGCTGCCCATCCTGGTGGTCACCGGCCGCTATAACCGCCCAGAGGAGGTGCTCCAGAATGTTGCTGGCAGCACCGCCGCCCTGATCAAGCCCTTCGACCCGCTGGATCTGATCACCGAGGTCCAGGGCATGCTGGCGGCCCATCCGCCATCGTGGCGCGGCCCCGGCAGGTTGATGGCTGTCCACGCCGGGGCGCTGGCCGGCGGCGCGGACGGCCAGCGCCGCTGAGCGGATGGTCGGTGAACAGATCGTGGCTATCGGAATGTACGGGCGCAAACGATCACTGTGATCGTTTGCGCCTTGTGGGTTCAGGGCCCTGAACTTGCCGATCTCATCCCAGCTGTTGCGATCAGCTGTCAGCGGGCCACACGCTCACAGCTCAGGAGATGTTCATGCAAGTCACGCATATGACAACCCGATCAGCAACGATTGATCTCGATCCAAGTGGAATTATTTGGATCACGATCAAGCCTAATGTTCTGGAAACGCTGGCCGATGTGGACGCGAATGTCGCGGCCGTTCTCCAGATTGCCATCCATACCCGGCACTCCATCGGCCTTGATCTGCGCGCCGGCCTGCCCTTGCGCCCCGATGTCCGCACCGCCTATGCGGCATCATCGTTGGAACGCATTATGAGTGCGCTTGCTATCGTGGTTGACCGCCGCGGGTTCAGCTGGCTGATTGGAACGATTATGGTCTCGCTCACCCGGCAGCGGGTGCCTATGCGTATCTGTACGAGCCTGGAGGAGGCCGCGCAGTGGCTCCACGGGCAGCAGAAGGGCCGCTGACCACTCCTGCTCAGCTTCAAGTCACAGCGGGGCGTCGTCTTTAGCAATCGGCGGGCGGCGGTTTTGCCTGTATCTGGGTTTATGGGGTCTCCATTTGGTAATCGGTCACTTTTGATTCGCCTCCCTTCCGCTGGAGGGAACCCCAGAAATTATGGATTTCTCTTTTTAGTCATTGGTGACGTTTGATTCGCCTCCCTTCCGTCCCTCCTCCGGAGGGATACCCAGGGGGTTTTCATCCCCCTGGACCCCCTAAAATCTGGTTTGTGGATCGCTGCTGCTTGGTGGATCATCACTTTAGGTGAAAGCGCGTAGGTCTTGCCGCTGGGCTGCTGGCGGTCTACCACCGGGGGCTGTGGGGCGCGTGAGGGCGGTCGATCCCACTCCAGTCTTCCGCATAAATAGGAGAGGGCGGCGGAGACACCAACAACTGTGGTAACTATAGCAGAATCAGATTGAGGTGCAATGACACCTTGAATCTAGATGAATTATGCTTGATTCTCTAAAATATTTTTTACCATCATTAAAAAACCATATAGATCTGTCTCAATGATATCATCTAAGGTCATGGCCTTGGCAATCTTCCCATTACGCTTTTTAATGTCCCATTTCAATTGGTCTGATAACTTTTTGTTAGGATCAATCTCGGTAATACTATCTGAAACCTGGCCTTTAAAAACCGACTTGATTGCCTCTAGTGTGAAATAGTTTTCTATGCTATAACGAATTAATCGATAGTGTTTAATACCTTTCTCGTCACATAGGCGTATGAATTTTCTTCTTATAGGATCACTGGTTGTATCAGTGTCTATTAATGCAATAATATTATTCTTCTCAGCAAAAATAGATAAATCAACTTTATCCATAATATCGCCACCCAACGGCCATAGTTTTATATTATATAGCCCATACAGTCCTAATAAATCCAAAAAGTGCTGAATAACAGGAATATCGCTAGGCCCTTCTGTAAGTATTATTAAGTCCGAAACCAGATTATCTGCTATAGTATATCCTAGCTCGTTTAGGATTATTGAACGACTTGTTGCATTTGATACCGTAATTTTATCTTGATATTGAGTAAGAAAAACACTATCTACATATGTTGCATCCAAGAAGACACTAGAGTGTGTAGATATAAAGTATTG
>JACCRK010000082.1 GCA_013813565.1 Herpetosiphonaceae bacterium | reverse complement strand
CTTCCCGCCGGCCGTATCCCCTCCTCACGCTCGCACTGTCGTCCATGTTCTACAAAAAAGCGAACTTGTACGATAGACGCAGCCAAGCGCCTGCCCCATACTAAGCCAACTATCTGCGACATTGTAGACATAGGAGACCTTGGTATGGCTCAATTTTCTCGAGCCCTGGCGGCGCTGGCGCTGCTGGCGCTGACCCTTGGCCTGGCGCTATCCACCGCCCACACGGCGGCGACGGCGACCCCGCGCCTCCAGGGCAGCACCTCGACCGCCCTGCAGAGCTCCTGGCAGATCAACCTGGACAATCACACCGGCGCCTACTCGCTCAGCAACGGCAGCGCGGGCACCAACCTGGCCGATGTGCAGATGACCCAGCAGGATACCAGCAACGTGTACATCCGCGCGACTGGCATTCCATCCTATGCGATTGGCCCGTTTCCCCAGAACCCGGCGACGCCCGACGAGCAAAACTATCGCTTTCGGCTGCCCAAAAACCCCACCGAGGAGCTGGGCACCAAGCGCGCCACTGGGCTGGGCCAGATCGGCGTGCTGGTCAATGGGGTGCCGATCTACAACGCGCTCGATGCTTTTTCGTGGAGCACCAGCCTGGAGCAGGACCTGCCGAACAATGGCGCCGGACAGCACGGCGACGGGGTCTGGAATCGCAATGCGATTATCGCCGAGGCGATCAGCTTCGATAGCTGTCTCGGCCACCCTGCCCCCGGCCAGAATGCCGCCAACGGCCGCTATCACAACCATCAGGACCCCAGCTGCCTGCGCTCGATGCTTGGCGACGATGGTGCCCAGCACTCGCCGATTATCGGCTGGTCGTTCGATGGCTACCCGATCTATGGGCCCTACGGCTACAGCGCCGCGACCGACACCGGCAGCGCGGTCAAACGCCTGAGCAGCAGCTATCGCCTGCGCAATATCACCCAGCGCACGACCCTGCCGAACGGCACGGTGCTCCAGCCCAGCCAGTACGGCCCGGCGATCAGCGCTCAGCGGCCGCTGGGCATGTACGTCGAGGACTTTGAGTATGTCGGCGGCCTGGGCGACCTCGATCAGTACAATGGGCGGATGACGGTGACCAGCGAGTACCCTGAGGGCATCTACGCCTACCACACTACGCTTGATGTCAATGGCGCTGCGGCCTACCCGTACTTTGTCGGCCCGCAGTATTTTGGCGTGGTCGCCACGGATAATTTTGGCCCAGGCCAGGTGACGATTCCCGCCGATGCGCAGATCATCGCGCCGCAGCGGCGCTATCTGCCGTTCACGCTCCGCTAGATCGCACGGTATAATGCGCAGGCTGTGAGGCGCTCACGGCCCATGCGCTGGCCGGCGCACACAGAAAGGCGATCGTGATGCGAGTATTGTTTCTTGGTGGCAGCGGATTCATCAGCACAGCGGTCAGCACCATGGCCGCGGCCCGTGGAATCGATCTGACCCTGCTCAACCGTGGGCGACGCCCAGCCGATATTGCCGGTGTGCGGCACATCACCGCCGATATTCACGATGCCGCGAGGATCCAGGCGGCCCTGAAGGATGAACAGTTTGATGTGGTGGTCAACTGGATCGCCTACACGCCGGCGGATATCGAGCGCGACCTGGCGCTGTTTCGCGGACGGGTGAAACAGTACATCTTTATCAGCTCGGCGTCGGCCTACCAGAAGCCGCCAGCCTGCTATCAGATCAGCGAGTCGACGCCGCTGCGCAATCCGTACTGGAGCTACTCGCGCGATAAAATCGCCTGCGAGGAGCGACTGCTGCAGGCCTATCGCGAGGAAGGTTTTCCGGCCACGATCGTCCGCCCCTCGCTCACCTACGATACGAACTTCCCGATCGCGATCGGTGGCTGGGACAGCTACACCCTGCCCCGGCGCCTGCTGGACGGTCAGCCGATTATCGTCCACGGCGATGGCTCGTCGTTGTGGGTGGTGACCCACTCCGAGGATTTCGCCCGCGGCTTTGTCGGGCTGCTGGGCAACGATCAGGCGCTTGGCCACGCCTTCCACATCACCTCCGATGAAGTGCTAACCTGGAACCAGATCTATGCCACGATCGCCGATGCCCTGGGTGTCGAGGCGCAGATCGTCCACATTCCCAGCGATTTCATCGCCAGCGTGGCCCCGGATGTCGGCGACGGCCTGCTGGGCGATAAGGCATGGAGCGTCGTGTTTGATAACCGCAAGATCAAGACATTTGTCCCCGGATTTCAGGCGGTGATCCCGTTTCGTGAGGGTATTCGGCGAACCCTGGCCTGGTTTGCCGCCGACCAGCGGCGCCAGCGGATTGATCCAGCGGTCAACGCCGAGATGGATCAAATCCTAGCCGCCTATGCCGCCAAATCGGCCGGGTAGCTGGCAGTTCTTGGGCAACAGGCCGAGTTTGTGTGCTATAGTGGGCCAAACTATTAAAGGAGGCGCTTATATGATGCGCTATGACCATGTTGGCGGCAAGTTTCTCAGCGCCGTCCGCTACCTCGCCGCTGGCACCGAGAGTCTACAAGACCGTGTAACCCAGGCGATCAACGAGCTGAGCCGGCTGCGCGAGGCTGAGATGCCCCCATCGCTGCGCTCACGCTTTGCCAACCTGATTCGCCAGACCGCCAGCCTGCAGAGCGAGAATCAGGCCAACGCGGCCACCCCCGCCCCGGCGCTCACCGATGCCCAGGCCAGCAAGATTGCCGAGGAGATTGTGGCCCTGTTTCGCAGCATCGCCACAACGCCCCGCGACAGCGAGTAGCAAAACCGGCATCCCATCTGCTAAAAGCCGTCCGTGAGCAATCACGTCGCGGTTTTTTTGTGCCCACAGCCAAAATCGCCGATATGCTACAATGCGCGCAGCTTTGACTAGAATGAGGATACACGATGGCCCTACACGAACTTACAATTGCCGAGGCGCGCGCCCAGCTCGATAGCGGCGCAACCACGGCGGTGGCCCTGACCGAGGCCGCCCTGGCGCGGATCGCGGCGGTTGACTCCAGCCTGAACGCGTTTCTGCTGACCACACCCGAGCTCGCCCTGAGCCAGGCGCAGGCCGCCGACCAGCGGATCGCGGCGGGCCAGGCCGGGCCGCTGACCGGCATTCCGCTCGGGATCAAAGATGTGATTGTCACCAAAGATATTCGCACCACCTGCGGCTCCAAAATTCTGGAGAACTGGGTGCCGCCCTACGATGCCACCGTGGTCACCAAGCTCAAGGATGCTGGCGCGGTGACGCTGGGCAAGCTCAACATGGACGAGTTCGCGATGGGATCGTCCAACGAGAACAGCGCCTTTGGAGCCACCCGCAACCCGTGGGATCTTGAGCGCGTGCCCGGCGGCTCGTCGGGCGGCTCGGCGGCGGCGGTGGCGGCCGGCGAGGCCTTTGGCACGCTCGGCACCGATACCGGCGGCTCGATTCGCCAGCCCGCCGCGCTGTGCGGCGTGGTCGGGATCAAGCCGACCTATGGCCGGGTCTCGCGCTATGGCCTGGTCGCTTTCGCCTCGTCGCTCGATCAGTGCGGCCCGTTCGCTCGCACGGTCGCGGATGCGGCCATGATGCTCCAGACGATCGCCGGCCACGATCCCCGCGACTCGACCAGCGCCGATCTGGCGGTGCCCGACTTTTCCGCCGCGCTGACCGGCGATGTGCGCGGCCTGCGCGTCGGGGTGCCCCGCGAGTATTTTGTCGATGGGATGGAGCCAGGCGTTGAGGCGGCGGTGCGCACCGCCATCGCCCAGCTCAAGGATCTCGGCGCGCAGATTGTCGAGGTCTCGCTGCCCCACACCAAGTACGCGCTGCCGGTCTACTACATCATCGCCCCAGCCGAGTGCAGCACCAATCTGGCCCGCTTTGATGGCGTGCGCTATGGCGTGCGGCTGGACGGCAAAGGCCTGTTTGACGAAATCGAGAGCACTCGCGGCGAGCTGTTTGGCGCCGAGGTGCGCCGGCGGATTATGCTCGGCACCTATGCGCTCTCGTCCGGCTACTACGACGCCTACTACCGCCGCGCCCAGCAGGTCCGCACGCTGATCCGCCGCGATTTCCAGCAGGTCTGGGGCCAGGTCGATCTGCTGGCCGCCCCAACCTCACCGACCGTGGCGTTTAAGATCGGTGCCAAGACCGACGACCCGCTGGCGATGTATCTCTCCGACGTGTGTACGCTGCCGATCAATCTGGCCGGCGTGCCGGGCGTGGTCGTGCCGTGTGGCTTCAGCGAGGGCCTGCCGACCGGCCTCCAGCTGATCGGACAGCCGTTTGATGAGGCCACCCTGCTGCGCGTCGGCCACGCCTACGAGCAGGCCAACACCTGGCACACCCAGCGCCCGGCGCTCTAGCCGCCCATCCAATGCCCATGTTCTCCACCACCTCCTCGTTCTGCCGCAGAATCGAGGAGGTGTTTGTTTGATCGGAGCTATCTATGGAAAATATGCTGATCGACCGCATTGTGGCTGAGATCGCCGGCGTCGCCGGGGTTGTCGCGGTGGTGCTGGGCGGCTCGCGGGCGCGCGGCACCGCCACACCCGAGTCCGATATCGACCTGGGGATCTACTACGATCCCGCCGCGCCGCCCGATCTGGCCCGGCTCAGCACGATCGCCAGCGCCCTCGACGATGCCCGCCGCTCCAATCTGCTGACCAACCTCGGCGGCTGGGGGCCGAATATCAACGGTGGCGGCTGGCTGACCGTGGCGGACACACCGGTCGATGTTCTGTACCGCGACCTTGCACGGGTGGCGACGGCGATCGCCGACTGTCGGGCCGGAGCGCTGTGGTTCGAGTATCAGCCCGGCCACCCCCACGGGTTTGGCCCGCACATCTACCTGGCCGAGGTTGCCCTCTGCCAGCCGCTGCACGATCCGCAGGGTCGGATCGCCGCCCTCCAATCAGCGGCCACCCCGTATCCGCCAGCCCTGAGGGCCGCGCTGATCGGGCGGTTCTGGTGGGAGGCCGAGTTCGCGCTTCAGAACGCCCGCAAAAGTGTCGGCCGCGCCGATGTGGCCTATGCGATGGGCTGCTGCTTTCGCAGCGTGGCCTGTCTGCTGCAGACCCTATTTGCGCTCAACGGCGCCTACTGGATGAACGAAAAAGGTGCGCTGGCGTTGGCCGCAACCTTCGAGCGCCGCCCGGCCGATCTCCAGATCCGCGTGGAGCTGGCTCTCAGCACGCTGGCCGCCGATCCCGCCGCGCTCAGCGCCGCTATCGCCCTGCTCGCCGCAGTCGTCGATGAGGTGAAGGTGCTGCTCTAGCGGCTAGTATCAATATAGCTAGCAGCTAGTGGGCTTTGGTTTTATTTAGACGCTAGCATCCAGAAACCAGCACCTAGTAGTTGGTTTATACCATTCTAATGATATAAACCAGCTACTAGCTACTAGCTGCCAGATACCAGCTACTGCCCCCTGGCCATGCAAAAACCCCCGCGACTGCGGAGGCTTCTGATGGATTAATGGTACCATGTCCGACACCGCCGAGTCAATCGGGAATTAGCCCTATGACAGCTTTTTGGTCGCAGCGTACAATGCCACCACGCACCCAAACAGAGGAGATTTAAGATGACTCACGATATCGCCAGCGAGGAATCGCTGCGTTACGCCGACCACGACCGTTCCTGGCTGGAGCGCGAGTTAGCGTCTGCCACGAGTGCGACCCGTGACCTCCGGCGGCGGTTGGAGAAGGCCCAGCAGCAGCTGGCCGAGACCACCCGCGCCTACAACAAAACTGTCGAAAATATGCTCGATATTATCCGCGAGAACAACACCCTGACCCTGGAGTGCGACCGCCTGCGCTGGCAGTGTCAGCGCGAAGGCGTGGCGGTGAATTTTGGCAGCGGCCCCGGCGTTATCCAGCACCTCACCCCCGAGGAGGCGCGGGCGATCCGCAAGGCGATGGCCCGGCTGCACCACCCCGATGTCGGCGGCAGCGTCGAGCGGATGCAGCACTGGAACGCAATGCTCGATGTGATCGAAGACGGCCGACCTTAATCGCTCCCACTCCGCTCTTTTTCGTCGCTCTCTTGGCCCCAGATTTTCAGCCCATTCAGCCCCTCAGCCAGCGCCGGACGAGGGGTTTTTTCTGCCTGTTGCTGCGAATCTTGCAGAGTGGCTCCAGGTAGCTGCAGCTGGGCGAAGATCAACCGCAATCATTGAAAGAAGCAGGTCATATCAGCCCGAAGTAGGATAACGTTATTCGCATTTTGGCATAGACTATAGGTTCGGCTAAGGGCTAAAAGCAAAGGAGGTCGTGTGAACCGACTCAAACAGTACCGCCGACTATTGGGCCATCTCAGGCCATATCCCCGCCAGGTCACGTTCGCCTATGGCTCCACCCTGATCGCCATGGGCCTCAACATTATCATCCCCCAGATTCTCAAGCAGGCCATTGACCAGGGCGTCGCCAGCGGGGTGGTGCGGGCGCTCTTCATCAGCGCGGGCATTATCCTGGCGATCGCGGTGTTTCGCGTTATCTTCGCCTTTGCCCAGCGCTATTTCGGCGAGTGGCTGAGCTATCGCGTCGCCTACGATCTGCGCAACGTCCTGTACGATAAGCTCCAGCGCCTGCCCTTCGCCTTCCACGACCGCTCCCAGACCGGCGACCTGATGAGCCGGGCCACCAGCGATATCACCGAGACCGAGCGCTTTATCGGGGTTGGCCTGATGGAGCTGACCGCCACACTGCTGCTGCTCCTCGGGATCATCGTGGTGATGCTGATCGAGAGCGCCCAGCTCACGCTGCTGGCCCTGGCTCCGCTGCCAATCCTGCTATTTGTGACCATTCGTTTCGGCCGGGTGGTCGAGCCAATGTTCACCAAAATTCAGGAGCAGATGGGCAAGCTCTCGACGGTGATGCAGGAGAGCCTGACCGGCATTCGGGTGGTCAAAGCCTTCGCCCGCGAGCCCTATGAGCTGGAGAAATTCGACCTCGACAACGATGAGTGGTTCAGCCGGCGCTTTCGGGTGATCAATGTCTGGGCCAACAACTGGCCCTTTTTCACCTTCCTGATCGCCGCCAGCGTCGCGCTGCTGCTCTGGTTCGGCGGCCCGATGGCGCTCGATAACACCATCACTGTCGGCTCGCTGTTCGCGATGATCAGCTATGTGCTGATGCTGAACAACCCGGTCCAGCGCCTGGGCTTTTTCGTCAACCTGGCCGCGACAGCGGTCGCCAGCTCGGCGCGGGTCTTTGAGATTATTGATACCCCCGATGAGCTGGCCGACGCGCCCAACGCCCATGTGCTTGACACTGTGCGCGGCGAGGTGGCCTTTAACAATGTTTCATTCGCCTACCGCGAGGGCCGCTCGACCCTGCGCGATATCTCGTTCACCGCCCGGCCCGGCGAGATCGTCGCGCTGATGGGGCCGACCGGCTCGGGCAAAAGCACCATCACCAATCTCATCCCGCGCTTCTACGACCCGACGACCGGGACGGTCAGCATCGATGGCCGCGACGTGCGCGAGGTGGCGATCAAAAGCCTGCGCCAGCAGATCGGGATTGTGCTGCAGGATTCGTTTCTGTTCAGCACCACCATCGGCCAGAATATCGCCTATGGCCGCCCGGATGTTACGCAGACCGAGATCGAGGCGGCGGCCACGGCGGCCCGCGCCCACGATTTTATCCTGACCTTCCCCGAGGGCTATGAGACCAGGGTGGGCGAGCGCGGCGTAACCCTTTCTGGTGGCCAGAAACAGCGCATCGCCATCGCCCGCGCCCTGTTGCTCAACCCGCGCATTCTGGTGCTCGACGACTCGACCTCCAGCGTCGATACCGAGACCGAGCACCTGATTCAGCAGGCGCTCGATCAGCTGATGGAGGGCCGCACCACCTTTGTGATCGCCCAGCGGCTGCTGACCCTGAAGAACGCCGACCAGATTCTGGTCCTCGATGATGGCCGGATTGTGCAGCGCGGGACCCACAGCCAGCTGCTCCAGCAGCCCGGCCTCTACCGCGAGATCTACGATCTGCAGCTGAAGGACCAGGAAGAGTTTACCGCCGAGATGGGTTTGAGGAGCTAGGAGCACAGAATGACAACACAAGCGCTCAAGCGCGATGAAGAGATCGAAAAGAAAGTTCAAGATCTGCTGCCCAAGGACGACGATAACGCCCTGGGCAAGGCCTACGACCCGCGCCTGATGCGGCGGCTGCTGGAGTTTATGCGGCCCTACAAGCGCCAGCTGATCGGGGCTATTCTGCTGATGTCGGTCAGCTCGCTGCTGAGCGTGGCCGGGCCGTGGATCGTCGGCGTGGCGATCGATGATGGCATCCGCTCCGGCTCGTTCTCCACGCTGCGGTTCTGGACGGCGCTGTTTGTCGGGGCGGCCCTTGGCGAGTGGGCCACCAACCGGGCGCGGATCAGAATTCTGGCCTTTGTCGGCACCAAAGTCGTCGCCGATGTACGCACATCGCTGTTTCGCCACCTGCACACGCTTTCGCTGACCTTCTACAACAAGTACAGCGTCGGCCGCCTGATGAGCCGCCTGATCTCCGATGTGGACGTGCTGCAGGATTTTGTCACCTGGTCGATCACCGGGCTGGCGCGGGCCACCTTCACCCTGCTGGGCATTATGATTGCGATGCTGTTGCTCAACTGGAAGCTGGCCCTGGTGACCTTCGCGGTCCTCCCACTGATGCTGGTGATCACCAACTACTGGCGCAAGCGCGTGCGTTACGCCTACCGCTCCACCCGCGAGCGGATCGCCCTGATCAACGGCTACCTCAACGAGTCGATCTCGGGCATTCGGGTGACCAAAAGCTTCACCCGCGAGGAGGCCAACTTCGCGCACTTCGACGACCTGAATCGTTCGTATTTCAACGCCAACACTGGCGCGGCCCGCCTGGCGGCGCTGTTTTTTCCAGCCGTGGATTTTATCGGCTCGCTGGCGACCGCGCTGGTCATCGGGTTCGGCGGCTGGCTGATGTTTAGCGACTCGCTGACCGCCGGTGTGCTGGCCGCGTTCATTCTGTATGTCAATCGCTTCTTTGAGCCGATTCTCGAGCTGGCCCAGCGCTACAACACCTTCCAGGCCACAATGGCCTCGTCAGAGCGCATCTTCGCGCTGCTGGACACCCCGCCGGATATGGTCGACGCCCCCGACGCCTACGATCTGCCACCGATCAAGGGCCAGGTGACGTTCGCCAACGTGGCGTTTGGCTACAACGCCGAGGAGATGGTGCTGCGCGGCATCGATCTGGAGGCCCAGCCCGGTGAGACCATCGCGCTGGTCGGTGAGACCGGGGCCGGCAAAAGCACGATCATCCGCCTGCTCGGGCGTTTCTTCGACCTGACCGACGGCGCCATCACCATCGACGGCCACGACATTCGCGCCGTCACCCAGGCCAGCCTGCGCCGCCAGCTCGGGATTGTGCTGCAGGACACCTTCCTGTTTGGCGGCAGCGTCGCCGACAATATTCGCTACGGACGCCTGAACGCCAGTCAGGAAGAGATCGAGGCCGCCGCCACCGCCGTCGGCGCCCACGACTTCATCATTCGGCTGCACGATGGCTACAACACTGATGTTGGCGAAAATGGCGTCAACCTCAGCGTTGGCCAGCGCCAGATCCTGTCGTTTGCCCGGGCGCTGCTGGCCGATCCGCGCCTGCTGATTCTGGACGAGGCTACCAGCAGCGTCGATACGACCACCGAGCGGCAGATTCAGCTGGCCCTGGAAACCCTGATGCGCGGCCGCACCAGCTTCGTGATCGCCCACCGCCTCAGCACAATCACCAGCGCCAGCAAAATTGTCGTGCTCGATCGTGGCCGAGTGGTCGAGATCGGCTCCCACGATGAGCTGCTGGCCCAGCGTGGCCGCTACTACAACCTCTACTCAATGCAGTGGGATAGCGGCCGCCGCTCGTTTAGCCTCAGCTAGCCAATCAACAGCGCGGGCGGGGGGGGG
>JACCRK010000074.1 GCA_013813565.1 Herpetosiphonaceae bacterium | reverse complement strand
GGGGTGCACCACTCGCGGCGCTTGGGGTCGGTGGCGTGGGTGGCGGCGTAGTAGAGGTCTTTGATCTGGGTGAAGATTGGGCCGATTTCGCCGGTGCCAATTGGCCGATGGTCGATCTCAACCACTGGTGTGACTTCAACGCCGGTGCCACAGAAAAACATCTCATCGGCGGCGTAAAGCTCGGTGCGGTCGAGCGAGCGCTCAACCACGGTCAGCCCAAGCTCCTCGGTCGCCAGCTGGCTCACCACGTGGCGGGTGATCCCTTCGAGAATGTTGTCGGTCAGGCCAGGGGTGTGCAGAACCCCGTTGCGCACGATAAAGATATTTTCGGCGCTACCCTCGCTGACATGGCCATCCTGGGTCAGCACAATCGCCTCATCAAAGCCGTTCTGCATCGCCTCGCTCTTGGCCAGCGCTGAGTTGACGTAGGCGCCAGTGGCCTTAATCCGGGCCGGGATGGCGTTATCATCGATCCGCCGCCAGGAGCTGGTCGCCACCCGCAGCCCCTCGGCTTTTTCGATGTACTTGCCAAACGGCAGCGCCCAGATAGTAAACGCATCGCTGATATCATGCAGGCGCACGCCGATGCCCTCGAAGGACTTGTAGGCCAGCGGGCGAATATAGACATCGCTCTGGAAGTTTTCGCGGCGCAGCAGCTCCAGGGTCGTCTCGCACAGGTCATCAACTGTATACGGCAGGACAATTTGCAAAACTTTGCACGAGCGCAGCAGACGCTCGTAGTGGGCCCGCAGCTGGAATACATACAGCTCGCCATCGTTATCGTTCCAGTAGCCGCGAATGCCTTCGAAGCAGCCGGTGCCGTAATTGAGCGCGTGGGTCATTACGCTGACCTTCGCATTTTCAATCGGTACGATTTCGCCGTTGAAAAAGGCGTAGCGATTGAGCGTCATAGGGTTTTCTCCTTGTAGATAGAATAATCAACAAACTGCCGGTCATTAAAACGGGAAGCCAATCCGCCCAGATTAGTGCTTGGGTGTTTCCAGCGGTTGACTTTGGATAGTTGTTTGGGGCCGCTTCAGGCCGATCAAGCGCCCGTTGACCACGATTACGCCGAGTAAAATGATGCCTAGCCCGATCAGCATATCCGGACGGAGTGGCTCGCTCAGGGCCAGCCAGCCCCAGAACATGGCGAAGATTGGCATCAGATAGGTTACCTGCGATGTGCGGGTTGCGCCAACCTCCTTGATCAGTGAGAAATAGACAATCTGGGCGATGCCGGTGCCAATAATCGCCAGCGCAAACAGCGCTCCGACCGAGCTCAGCGCTGGTATCTGCCAGTTTGGGCTGTCCACCACGATGGCCAGTGGCAAAAGCCAGGCGGCCCCGGTGATCATCTGGCCAAAGGCGGAAATCAGCGCCGGGACTGAGCCAAACTTCCGCCGCACAAACAGGGTTCCCACCCCATAGTACGAGGAGGCGATCAGACACATAATCTGCCCCCAGGTGTCGGTGCTGCTGATGTTGCCAATCGCGTTGTAGAACAGGAACACCACGCCCGAAAAGCCAATCAGCACGCCGATGGTGCGCAGCGGCGTCAGGCGCTCATCGCGGACAAAGAACTGGGCGAACAGCACTGTCCATAGCGGTGTGGTGGCATTATAGATCGAGGCCAGGCCGCTGGCATTCGCGCCCATCTGCTTTTCGCCCCAGGCAAACATAGTATACGGCAGAGCGGCATTGATGAAGCCGATAAATCCCATCGCTAGCCAGAGGCTGCGATCGCGTGGCAGCTTCAGCCCTTGCCAGCGCAAGACCGCGTACAGCAACACTCCGGCGATACTCAGCCGAAGAAATACGAATGTCAGCGGCGGAATTGTCTCGACACCAACTTTGATGAACAGAAATGATGCGCCCCAAACGAGCGCCAGCAACCACAGGGTTGCCATTTGCCGCAGTGTCATATTTACCTCAAACACCTACAATAGGCTATCCTCGCCGAAACCTGCAGCCAGGTCGAACACGCTGCTTTGAGCTAGCGTTTGATCTTCCACCAGACCCAGTCGTGCTGCCGGACGAAGCCCAGCGAGCGATACAGCGCCTGGGCCTGAAGATTAACTTCATCGACGCTGAGGCTGGCGGTTTCCCAGCCGACCTGGGCCGCATGCCGGAGGTTATCAATCATCAGTGCCCGCGCCAGTCCACGTTGCCGGTGGCCGGCCCGCACGCCGACAGGCCCGATATGCCCAGCCGTGACCATCGCGTTGCCCCGGTACAGCGTCGCTGCGCGAATCGCTGAGACGCCGACAACTTCACCAGCATATTCCGCCAGCGCATAGCCATTCCCATCGAACTGCGGGTTGCTCCAGCGTTCACGGACACTTTCAACCGGTGGCGTTGACATAAACCGATGCTCACTAAATGAGTCACGGAAGATATCGGCAAACACCGCCTCGTCCTGCCCAGCCACAGCGTGACGGATCGTGTACCCGTCAGGGAGTGGCCGCGCCTCCAGCGAGCGTGGCAGCGGGTCGGCGACCATCTCGTGCCAGCGCCCAACTTCAGTTGCGCCAAGCGTTTGCATAAACGGGGCTGCGCCAGCCAGCATCCCTTGATATTCACCCAGCAGGCCAATGCCGCGCTCGTCTGCCCGTGCCAGCAGCTGCCTGGCCAGCCGGGTGCCAAGACCCTGCCGGCGGAAATTTGGATGGATCAGCAGCTCTGCGGCGTGGCAGTTGTCCTGGGTTGGCCAAAGAAGCGCCCCAAATCCCACAATGCTGGCGGCCTGCTCGGCGACAAAAACTTCCCAGTTCGCCATTGGCTGCCACGGGACACTGCCGTCCAGCGCAACCCGAGCGGCCCGGTCGACTGGCTCGGCGGCTCGAATGAGATTTTGGATTGCAGTCCAGTCGGCTGGTGTCGCCGTGCGGAGTGTTGGCATAAAGGTGATCCTCAATCTGCTAGTCCAGCGTTGCTTATCCCCAAATGTGGATAGAACATCTGTTTTTGTGGATAACCAGGAGCGGCTACGCTTGCAGCGTCTGGATCAGCATCTCGGCGGCGATATTGCCACCACAGAACACCGTGCCAACCCTGCGAGCGGTGCTGGGCAGCAGATCCGCCAGCAGTGCGGCGGTGGTCAGTGCGCCGGTTGGCTCAACCACCTGCTTCATATGCAGGGCAACCCAGCGGGCAGCGGCCAGAATCTGCCGATCCGAGACCACCACCACCGCATCAACTAGCTCGCGCATAATCGCAAAGGTGATCGGGCCGGGCGCGGTGGTGCGCACGCCGTCGGCGATCGTGGTCGGCGGGCTGATGGTGATGATTCGCTGAGCCTCTAGCGACTGGCGCACATCATCGGCGCCCTCCGGCTCGACCCCGATAATGCGGATGGTTGGATTGAGGGCGCGTGCGGCGATCGCCCAGCCGCTAATCAGCCCGCCGCCGCCAACTGGGACGACCAGGGTATCCAGATCGGCGACCTCCTGTAGCAGCTCCAGCGCCCCGGTGCCCTGTCCGGCGATAATCTGCTCATCGTTGAAGGGTGGCACCAGGGTCAGACCGTGCTCTGTGGCCAGCGCCTGGCTGATCTCTTCGCGACTCTGCCGCGCTGGATCGTACAGAACCACACTGGCGCCGTAGCCGCGGGTCGCCATGATCTTAACCGGCGGCGCATTCTCAGGCATCACGATGGTGGCCGGAATATCGAGCAGCTGGGCTGCCAGGGCCACGCCCTGGGCGTGATTGCCCGATGAAAATGCGATCACCCCACGCAGGCGGGCCGGCGCATCGAGCTGCGCCAGGCGATTGTAGGACCCACGGAACTTGAACGAGCCGGTTCGCTGGAGATGTTCGGCCTTAAAAAAAACCTGACGGCTCACCAGCCGATCAAACATCTGTGAGGTTAGCACCGGGGTGCGGGCGGCCACGCCATCGAGACGGGTCGCCGCTGCGCGAATATCAGCGAACGTTACAGTCATGGGCTCAACTCCCTACATCAATGGTTCAGTCTCACGGCAGGCGCGGGCGGCCAGCTGGCTGTGGCGGCGCAGGTGGTCGGTCAGCAGATCGCCCAGAATGCTGACGCCGCGCTCGATGGCGGCGGGCGTCTGGGCGGCAAAGCACAGGCGGATATAGGCGCTGCGCGGTGGCTGCGGGAAAAATACGCTGCCCAAAGTTATGCCGACGCCGCGCTCAATGGCCTCGCTGTACACATCGGCGCCGTTGATGCCAGGCGGCAGCGCCAGCCAGAAGCACAGGCCGCCAGTCGGGGTGCTCCACTGGACATCGCGTGGACACGAGCGCTGTAGGGCTTTTTTCATGGCATCACGGCGCTCACGATACAGCTCGCGCACCAAGCGGAGGTGGCCGGCCAGCTGACCCCGGCCAAGATAGTCGGCCAGGGCGCGCTGGAGCAGCGGCGAGCAGTGCAGGTCGGCGCTGCGCTTTGCCGCCAGCAATGGCCCAAGCTGCTCCTCCTGGGCCACGAGATAGCCTAGACGCAGGCCGGGGGTCAAAATCTTGGAGAAGCTGCCAAGGTGGATGACCCGTCCCTCGGTATCACGGGATTTCAGCGGCAGTGGCGGTGTGCCATCATAGCCCAGCGGCCCATACACATCATCTTCCAAAATGGTCAGGCTATGCTCACGGGCGAGCTGGAGCAGCGCAGTCTGGCGTTCGGGCGCCAGGCAGATGCCAGTTGGGTTGTGATAGGTCGGGACGGTGTAGAGCAGGCGTGGTTTGTACTCGCGGAGAACATGGCGCAGGGCATCAATCCGCATGCCCTGCTCATCCATCGGCACCCCGATCAGGCGCACGCCTAGCGCGGTGGCCTGCTCGATAAAGCCAAGATAGGTTGGCTCCTCGACCAGCACCACATCGCCCTGGCGGACAAACGCCCGCAGTACCAGCGCCACCGCCTGCTGCGCCCCGCTGGTGATCAGCACATTGTCTGGCGAGGTGACGACATTGCGATCCAGCAGCCAGGTGGCAACCGCCTCGCGGAGTGGCAGCTCGCCCTGGGTGGGGCCATAGCCCAACGCCGCCGGATCACGCAGGGCATGCTGGATGGCGCGGCCGAGGTCGCGAACCGGAAATGTTTCGGCGGCTGGCCCGGCCTGGGCAAACGAGATCAGGTTCGGATCCTGGGAAAGCCGCATCATATCGGCCAGCATGCCTTGGCTGATCCAGGGCATTGAGGTTTCGTGGCTGCGGGCTGGGACGTGCAGCGACTGCAGGGTGGGCTGGGTGCGCTGGGCAACAAAGGTACCGCGCCCAACATAGGCTTCAACCCAACCGCCGGCCTGGAGCTCGCTGTAGGCATTGTGGACGGTCAGCCGCGTCAAGCCTAAGTTCGTGGCAAGATCGCGCACCGGCGGCAATTTTGCGCCCGCAGGCAACGAGCCGGAGCGAATCCGCTCCTGCAGCTGGTCAGACAGCTGCAGGTAGAGCGGTTTGGCATGATTGCGGTTGAGTTGAAATTCCATAGGCTCCTCATAGGCTTGACCGTACCGCTACAATGCGCTCAGCAGATCCAACAGCAACAGTAGCAGTGGTAGGACAATTATTAGATTAAGTGGATTGTACCACCGCCAATGGGATTGTAGATCGAGTGGCATCCATGAGCCACAGATTTTTAGCTTCATTTCACTGTGTTCGTACCGCATTATGTGATTCCTCCAGAGTTCATGTAGGTTGACTACGACTAGTCTAACGTTGATTATTGTACGCCTCGGCGCTACAAGTGTACAGAGACAATTGATGGAATTGTGCTAGGACAAATTGCTGAGTGGTGTTATATTTAGGCTTGTGCTGGCGGATCTTTGCTGCTCAAACGACCTCACGTGAAGGACGGCTGACTGCCCTGTTGCTGAGCTTGTTTTCCTTGCGAATAGATCCCACCTGAAGTACAATTTGCTTTTGTACATTTGACCTTCGGAAAGGAGTCAAGCGGCTTGAATAAGAAAATACGCGTCGCCATTATCGGCGTTGGCAACTGTGCCTCATCCTTGGTACAAGGCGTCGAATTTTATAAAAATGCCAGTGAGACCGATCAGGTTCCTGGATTGATGCATGTCAACCTGGCCGGCTATCACATCCGGGATATTGAATTTTCGGCAGCCTTTGATATTAACATCACCAAAGTAGGTAAAGATCTCGGGGAGGCAATTTTTGCCGAGCCAAACAACACCTTCAAATTTTCTGATGTCCCCAAGCTGAATGTCCCGGTGCATCGCGGCATGACCCACGACGGGCTGGGCAAATATCTCTCGATGGTGATCACCAAGGCGCCTGGTCCCACCGCCGATATTGTGCAGATCCTGCGCGATACCAAAACCGATGTGGTGATTAGCTATCTGCCGGTTGGCGCGGAGATGGCCACCAAGTGGTATGTGGAGCAAATTCTGGAGGCCGGCTGCGCCTTTATCAACTGTGTCCCGGTGTTTATTGCCAGCCAGACCTACTGGCGCAAACGCTTCGAGGAAAAGAAACTCCCGATCATCGGCGACGATATCAAGTCACAGGTCGGCGCCACCATTGTTCACCGAGTTTTGACCAACCTGTTCGACGAGCGCGGCGTGCGCCTCGATCGCACCTACCAGCTGAATTTCGGCGGCAACACCGATTTCTATAACATGCTGGAGCGCGATCGCCTGGAGTCGAAGAAGATTTCCAAGACCAACGCGGTCACCAGCCAGCTGCCCTACAAGCTGGCCGACGACGATGTTCACGTCGGCCCCAGCGACTATGTGCCGTGGTTGAGCGACCGCAAGTGGTGCTATATTCGCATGGAAGGCACGACGTTTGGCAATGTGCCGCTCAACCTGGAGCTGAAGCTGGAGGTCTGGGACTCGCCCAATTCAGCCGGCGTAGTGATCGACGCGATTCGCTGTGCCAAGCTGGCGCTTGATCGCGGTATGGGCGGAGCGCTGTTCGCGCCATCGTCGTACTTTATGAAAACTCCGCCCGAGCAGTACACCGATAACGAGCCACGTCGCCGCACCGAGGCTTTTATTCACGGTGAAGAGTAAATCCCTGCACCGCGCC
>JACCRK010000017.1 GCA_013813565.1 Herpetosiphonaceae bacterium | reverse complement strand
TTCTCGTTATCGGTCAGCTCGACCGGGCGCTCATCGGCGGTCAGGACATCGACCGACAGACCGAGCGACTGGAGCTCCTTGATCAACACCTTGAACGACTCGGGGACGCCAGCCTCCTGAATCGACTCGCCCTTGACGATGGCCTCGTAGGTCTTGACGCGCCCGACCACATCGTCGGACTTGACCGTCAGCATCTCCTGGAGAATGTAGGCGGCGCCATAGGCCTCGAGCGCCCAGACCTCCATCTCGCCAAAGCGCTGGCCGCCGAACTGGGCCTTGCCGCCCAGCGGCTGCTGGGTCACGAGGCTGTAGGGGCCGGTCGAACGGGCGTGAATTTTATCCTCGACCAAGTGGGCGAGCTTGAGCATATATTTATAGCCGACGGTGACCGGATTATCGAACTTCTCGCCGGTGCGGCCGTCGTAGAGATCGATCTTAGCATCTGGTGGCAGGCCAGCCTCGTGCATCGCCGCGATAATATCCTTATCGCGAGCGCCGTCAAAGACCGGCGTAGCGATCCGGTAGCCGAGCCGTGAGGCGGCCCAGCCCAGGTGCGTCTCGAGAATCTGGCCGATATTCATGCGGCTTGGCACCGCCAGCGGGTTCAGCACGATATCGACCGGCGTGCCATCGGGCAGGAACGGCATATCCTCAATCGCCAGCACGCGGCTGACCACGCCCTTGTTACCGTGGCGGCCGGCCATCTTATCGCCGGGGCTGATTTTGCGCTTCTGGCAGAGCATCACGCGGACGGTCTGGTTCACACCAACGGGCAGCTCGGTGGTCTCGTCGCGGGTAAACACCTTGACATCAATCACCTTGCCCTTGACCCCGTTGGGCACCCGCAGGCTGCTATCCTTCACCTCGCGGGCCTTTTCACCGAAGATCGCCCGGAGCAGACGCTCCTCGGCGGTCAGGTCGGTCTCACCTTTGGGCGTGATTTTACCGACCAGAATATCGTTCGGCTGCACATCGGCGCCAATGTAGATAATGCCGTGCTCGTCCAGGTTTTTCAGGCTATCCTGGCCGACATTAGGAATATCACGGGTGATCTCCTCAGGGCCGAGCTTGGTATCGCGGGCCTCAACCTCATATTTCTCAATATGGATCGAAGTAAAGATATCTTCGCGGACCAGGCGCTCGCTAACCAGAATTGCGTCCTCGAAGTTCCCGCCCTCCCACGGCATGTAGGCGACCAGAATATTCTGGCCGAGGGCCAACTCACCATTCTGGGTTGACGAGCTATCGGCGATGATCTGGCTGGCCTCGATGCGGTCGCCAACCATCACGCTCGGGCGCTGATTGATACAGGTATCCTGGTTGGAGCGCAAGAACTTGAGCAGCGGATACACGCGCTCGGTCCCATCGTCCTCGCGGACCAAAATCCGCTCGCTGGTGGACGAGAGCACCGTGGCCGGGGCGCGCGACACGACCACCTGGCCGGAGTCACGGGCGGCCTTATACTCCATGCCCGTGCCGATAATCGGCGCATCCGGGCGGAGCAGCGGCACAGCCTGGCGCTGCATGTTCGAGCCCATCAAGGCGCGGTTGGCGTCATCGTGCTCAAGGAACGGAATCAGCGCGGTTGAAACACTGACCACCTGCTTGGGCGACACGTCCATAAAGTCAATCGTCGAGATCTGGGCCTGGACAAACTCCTCGGCGTGGCGGCAAGAGACCGTGCCATCGAGGAAGCGATTATGCTCATCAAGGGCGGCGTTGGCCTGCGCAATAATGAACTTATCCTCCTCATCGGCGGGCAGATAGTCGGTCTCATCGGTCACGATCGGGCGAATCTTGATCACCCGAAGCGGCAGCGCGGCGATTTTGGTGGCCAGCTCGCGGGTAATCTCAGTCTCGGCCTCGGCGAGCAGCTCGCCAGATTTCGGATCGACAATATCTTCGCGGAGGATCTGGCCACGGAGCAGGCCGACCGCAATAATGCGGGCCAGCTCGGCATCAACCTTCGCGCCGCGGGTGGTGATCATCTCGCCGGTGCGGAGGTCGCGGAGGTCGCGGGTGACCGTGCCGCGCTCCAGCCAGACCGGGACATTTTCGACCTCGCGGTAGACGCGGCGATAGGGCGTTTCGAGAAAGCCCATCTCATTGACGCGGGCAAACGTCGACATCGTCCCGATCAGACCGATGTTGGGGCCTTCCGGCGTCTCCACCGGACAGATCCGGCCATAGTGGGAGTGGTGAACGTCACGAACCTCAAAGCCAGCGCGATCACGGCTGAGGCCACCGGGGCCAAGCGCCGACAGACGCCGCTTGTGGGTCAGCTCAGCGAGCGGGTTAGTCTGATCCATGAACTGCGACAGCTGGGAGCCGCCGAAGAACTCACGCATCGCCGCCACAACCGGGCGAATATTGATCAAGCCGTTTGGCGTAGCCGCCTCGGGCTCCTGCAGCGACATACGCTCCTTGATCACCCGCTCCATGCGCAGCAGACCGACGCGGAACTGGGTCTGGATCAGCTCGCCGACGGTGCGGACGCGGCGGTTGCCAAGGTGGTCGATATCATCGGGCTGACCGATGCCATTGTTCAGCTCAACCAGACGCTCGACGATTTTGAAGAGGTCGGCGGTGGTCAGAACCCGCTCATCTAATGGGGGAACAACCTGACCCTCGAACGAGCGGCTTTTCTCCCACAGATTACGGTTGAGCTTATAGCGGCCAACCTTGCCAAGGTCATAACGGCGTGAGTTGAACAGCAGCGTCTCGAGCAACGTGCGGGCATTATCGACCGTGGCGGGATCGCCGGGACGCAGCCGCTTGTACAGCTCCATAATCGCTTCTTTGGCATTGGTGGCCGGATCTTTTTCCAGCGTTGCCGAGACATACTGGTGATCGCGGTTGGTGTCGACGCTGGCAAACAGCGCGAGCACGTGCTCGTTGTGGCCGCTTTGATCAAGCGGCTTATCCCCAAACAAGCCAAGCACGGCCCGAATCAGAATGGTGACCGGCAGCTTGCGCTTGCGGTCGACCTTAACCGAGAGCACATCGCGCTTATTAGTCTCGAACTCCAGCCAGGCGCCGCGATTCGGGATCAGCTTGGCGCTATGGAGCGAGCGGCCGCTGGTTGGCTCTTTTTCTTCTTTAAAATACACACCGGGCGAGCGGATCAGCTGCGACACCACTACGCGCTCAGCGCCGTTGATAACAAACGTACCATTGTTCGTCATCAGCGGGAAATCGCCGAGAAAGATTTCGCTTTCTTTGATCTCGCCGGTTGTTTTAACTTTCAGGCGCACCTTCACCCGCAGCGGGGCGGCATAGGTCATGTCACGCTCACGACATTCAAACTCGTTATAGCGTGGCTCGCCAAACTCATATTCCCCGAAGCTTAGCTCGAGATTCTTACCCGTAAAATCATCAATTGGACTAATTTCAGTGAACAGCTCACGCAACCCCTCACGCTGAAACCACTTGAATGACTCAAGCTGGGTCTCGATCAGTTTGGGGACCTCGATGGCATCACGAATGCGGGCAAAGCTATGCCGATGTGGCACAGGCATACGCCCAGTTTCGTCACGGCGAACGGCAGGCGTGATCAGCGGCGGTAGAATGACATTGGTTAGAACTGGTGGCATCAGCTTCGCTCCCTAGCCCCGCAAAAGCACAAAACCCCCGCAACCAAACAACCGCAGATTCCCATCATGGGGGATCATCTGGTCGTGGTTACGAGTTGGGCTGCTTTTGGCGGCAGCGAATGAAAAAATGCGCCCTGTGGCGCGATAATGATGGTTATTGGCGTGGATTGAAAAACCTCGTCAAAACAATAATATCTAGATTTTTGCAAACGGGGAATATACCATACCCGATGATAGTTGTCAAGTGGCAATTTCATAGTTGTGCGATGGCGAATGGGCCTGGCGCCGCGCATATTCAAGCATATTTTTGCATTTTCTATACTTTTGGGGAAACAGTCTACAATCACTCACCGCTAAAGTATACCACTACTTTATCCCAAGTAGCAGCCTTGGGTCGAACGGCCGGATGATGCACAGTCAGCTCTTCACGATCAATTCACGATTTCGGAACAGCTACAACGTAGGATAGGGGCATTGGTCAGCCAAGGTTGCGACTCCAGGAATCGCTCAATCAGCGGATGAAGCCGGGGTGTAACACCACCGCCTTGCACTGGCAGCCCATCCAGCACGACCGCATTTTTGCTCTACATAGCTAGGAGACCACAATGAAACGATGGATTTCGCTCAGTGCCCGCGTGGGCTTACTGCTCAGCCTGCTCCTGGGAATGCTTGGCGTCGCCAGCGCAACCTGGTACCCGGCCAATCGGATCAGCGCAACCATGGCCAACGACCGCGATGTCACTAACTACAAAATCAGCCCGAATAGCACCACCGTGCTCTACAGTGCTGACGTGCAGATCGCCGGTCGACGGGGACTGTATGCGGTACCGATTGGCGGCGGGATTGGCATTCAACTGGGACTGACGCCAGTGGATAGTGGCAGCATCTATCAGTATGACTGGACTCCCGACAGCAGCAAAGTAGTCTATCTGGGCCAGATCGAAGCGCTGGGAGCGCCCCATATCTACAGTATCCACGCCGATGGCAGCGGCAAGCAAACCATTGATGATGGTATTCCTGGCACGATTGTGTCATTCAAAATGGTCAGCAATACCCATATTCTTGTGTACACCATCACCGCTGGACTCGCGATTGAAATCTATTCAGTGCGAATTGATGGTGCAGGCAGCGGGATCAAACTGAATCAAACCCTGCCGGCTGGCGGCAAGGTGGTTCAATCCGATGCTACCGCCGATGGCGAGTGGGTCGTCTATCGTGCCGACGCCACCACCGATGAGGATTTTCAGCTCTTCTCAGTGAAGATTGATGGCACCGGTCGTCAGTTGCTCAGCGGAATCAACATCAATGGGGGCGATGTTCAGGACTTCACGCTGGCGCCCGACAGCCACCATGTTGTCTGGACTGGCGATCTGATTGTTGATGAGCGGGTCGATCTGTTTTCGTGGACGGTTGACGGCAGCGGCGGGATCGAGTTTCTCCATACCAGTGGCAATGATGTGGAACGACCGCTGGTCAGCGCGGATAGCCAGTGGGTTGCCTATGTGAGCGATAATCCTATCGATGGTGAACAGCTGCGCTTCACCCCAATTGATTCAAATCAATCGGACGCCGCATCGCTGTATTTTACGAACAAGACAACAATTTTTTCCTTCGCCTTTTCGCCAGATAGTCGCTACCTTGCGGTGATTTATGATCAAGGAGTTATCGATGGGCGAGGACTGGAAACCCATGACATTCTGATGGATACACGACGTGCGTTGCTGGGACTTGGCGATATCCTTGATTTCGAAATTACGCCTGATAGTCGCTACATCATCAGTCGTTCCAAGGACAAGAACGATCTGGCGGTTTCAAAGTGGGATGCACTCCAATCCTATATTATGACCGACCTGGTTGTTGGGCGCAGCGTGGATCAGTATGAGATTACAGCACAGGGCGACTATGTGGTCTATCGCGCTGATCGCAACGCCGAGGAGACGGTGGAACTCTTTGCAGTACCGCTGCGCTATCAATCGAATATGGCCACACAGACAACCAAGCTCAATGGAATCTTCAACACCACCAACGATGTGACCAGCTTCCAGTTGAGCAAATCCGGCGATGTGGTCTATCTCGCCGATAGCACTGCTGCTGATGACAAGTTTGAGCTGTATGCCCGGCGCAACCAGCACAAGCTCTATCTGCCACTGGTTATCAAAGGCCAGTAGCCACCTGGATTACGCCATGGCGTGGTACTGAGCACAGCAGCTTGAAGCCACGCCATTGGTGGGATCACCAGGCTAGCGCCGACAAGCGCAGTCAGCCTAAGCTGATCGCCAAACCCTACAGCTCGATCGCCTCACGCACAACCTGCTCGATAGGGAGTGCGCGCCCCTCAGCCCAGGTCGCGCTGAACATAGCCGGCTCGAGCTGTTGCTGCACCGCCTCAAGCAGCCGTTGGTAGCCCTGGCGCTTAACTGGCGGCAAGGGTGTGCTAGTCGCCTCGCGCTGCGCCTGAGCGGCACCTAGCAGGCGGGTGGCCCACAGCACCTGGCCCTGGGCAACGGCCAGCTCGGCCAATACCTCCAGCCCCGAGCTGAGCCGCTTCTGGTCGCCAACCTCGCGCAGCACCGTGAGACACTCGACCAGGCGCTGGCGGGCCTCGGCGTATTCACCCTGGCGGCAGGCGGTCTGAGCCAGCCCACAGAGCACCTCGGCCATATTCTCCTGCACCCCAAGCTCCCGGCACAGCACCAGGGCCTGCTCAAACATCTGGTGTGCCGCCGGGAGGTCGCCTTGGATCAGCAAGGCTTCGCCCAGATTATCCAGCGCCACCAGAATGCTAAATCGCTCGCCAAGTGCGCGGCTCAGCGCGAGGCTCTCCTCGATGATTTGACGGGCCTGCACGAGCTCGCCGGCATTGAGCAGCAATAGCCCCAGATTGCCCAGCGACACGGCGACTCCACGGGTGTAGCCAATTGTCCGGCTAATTTCAAGACAGCGCTGGTAGTAGATCTGGGCCGCGCCAGGGTTGAACTGGCTCATTGCCAGCAGGCCCAGGCTGTTGAGGGTGAGCGCGAGCGTCTCCGAGCTATTGATCGCTTCGCCGATCATCAGGCTCTGCTCAAGGAAGACCTGCGCCTGTGGATAATCATTCTGGAGCCAGGCCAGCGTGCCAACCTGATAGAACGCCTGGGCCCAGATCGCCGTGGTCTGGACTGGCCCAAGCGCCATGGCCTGCTCAAACCAGCGCCGACCCTCGCTAAAGAGATTGCGCAGCACCCAGAAGCGCCAGATCGCATTGCTCAGGCGCAGCGCGATCTCCTGCTGCCCATGCTCAACCGCCCAGGTAAGCGCCGCCCGCAGATTGGGGTGCTCATGCTCCAGACGGTTGACCCAGTTGAGCTGCGTCGGCCCAACCAGAGCCGGAGCTGCAGTTTCAGCCAGCGCCAGATAGTAGCCAGCGTGGCGCTCGTACAGCGGATCGGCCTCGCCGCTGATCACAAGCTGGGCCAGGGCATACTCCCGCAGCAGCTCCAGCATGGCGAAGCGTGGCTCATCGAGGGTGTTCTCCATCCGGCGCAGCAAGCTCTTGGAGATCAGTGCGGCCACCCCATCGACACCGCTATCGCGCTTGCCGGCCGGCGCGGCGCTGCCGACCACGCTCCTGAGCGCATCAAGGGTAAAGCTGCCCACAAAGACCGCCAGCGAACGAAACAGCTGCTGCTCGGCGGACTCAAGCAGGGCGTAGCTCCAGTGAATAGCGTTGGTCAGCGTCTGCTGGCGCACCGGCAGATCGCGGGCGCCGCCAGTCAGAAGATCCAGCGAGGTGCTGCCGGCGGTCCCCTCAAGCTGGGCCAGCAGCGTAGTGGGAGTGAAGAGCAGACTATGTGCCGATGCAAGCTCGATCGCCAGCGGCAGCCCATCCATCCGGACGCAGATGCCGGCGATCGCCCGCAGCGCTGCGGCGTTGGCCCCAAAGCCGGGCTGGACCGCCTGAGCGCGCTGAACAAACAGTGCCACCGCCGCCGAGTTAGACAGCGCCGCAACCTGTTCCGCCTCATCGTGGGGTAGCTTGGTGAGATCGGGCAGGGCCAGTGGGAGCACCGGAAAAAGCTGCTCGCCATAGATCTGCAGGGCAGTGCGGCTCGTGATCAGCATTTTAAGCCCAGGGGCGACGGTGAGCAGGCTATTAAGCAGAGGGGCGGCGGCGATCACCTGCTCGAAATTATCCAGCAGCAGCAGGAGCTGCTTATCGCGCAGGGCCAGCTGAAGCTGCACCAGCAACGATTGAGTGCCCATCTCATGAACACCTAGCGCCTGGGCGATACTTGGAATAACCAGCTCTGGATCGTTGATTGGGGCCAGGGACACCAGCACAACGCCGTGGGCAAAGAGCGGCGGATCGCTCTGGTTAAGCAGCAAAATCTCGTTGGCAAGCTGCAGCGCCAGACGAGTTTTACCCACGCCAGGCGGACCGATCAGAGTTAGCAGACGGGTATCCGGGTTATTCAGGCGGGTGTGGAGCAGCGCCAGATCCTGAGAGCGACCAAGCAGTGGAGTGGTTGGGACAGGCAGATTGGGGGGATACAGTGGCACAGCCGAGCGCAATCCTGGAGCAATCCTGGCAGCGGCTTGATTGCCACCGTGCTGTTGAGAGCGGGCCAGATCGACAATCGCTGACTGATCGGCGGGGGCGATCTCGAGCAGGCGGGCCAACACAGTGGCGATCGACTTAGAAGGCCGCCGCTCGCCCGTCTCCAGCTTACGAATGCACGAGAGTGAACAGCCAGATTGACGTGCCAGCTCTGCCTGGGTCAGATCAAGCGTTTTACGGCGCTGCTTAAGCCAGTGTCCAAATGAGATCGAGTCATGTTCGTACATGGATCACCTTTCACTGACTAGGTTTGCTATCGGTATTCTAGACAAACGAAGTAGCCCATCGTGGCTGAAATGGACGATGATCATTATGATAGTGCGGATGTATATGTGGTGCTTTTTGTGGTACCTATTGTACCATAAAGGGTCTTTCATTAAGGGTAATTTTCTGTTTTAATAAATCTTAAGTAATTCCCTGCGCGCACCCTAATATAATTTCAACTCAGGCCACCCTGAACTGTAGTCAGACACCAGTCAGATCCACGACACATCGTTCGCTCAACACAGCTCAACTACCTGTACAGAACAGGTACGCAATTCCGGCATTTCCCCCACCACGCTCGACGGAGTCATCAACACCCTAAATCCAGGACCAGCTCCATTTATCGACTATAAAGGCCAGTTCAATCTCGGCGAAAACAACCGTTTGTACAAGGAGTATCATGTCTAAACGTCTTTTCCCTTCACTATTGATTTGCGCCATTATTATCACTATTCTGAGTTTCGCCAGCACGATGCGGGCATCGGCGGATAATCCTGTTGTTTGGAGCGATGTTGCCGATGAGTCACTGCTGGCCCAGGATGAGCGCCAGATTATTCCCCAGCGCTATCGCACAGTCGCCACCAATCCAACCGCGCTGAACAAGGTGCTGGCCTCGGCCCCACTCGAACGCAGCGCTGAGGCTACGCAGCGCCCGGTTGTGATACAACTGCCGCTCCCAGATGGCCAAATGGGCCGCTTTAGCATCGTCGAATCGCCGATAATGGCCCCTGAGCTGGCCGCACTGTTCCCTGACATCAAAACGTATAGCGGCCAGGGCATCGATGACCCAAGCGCCACCGCGCGGCTTGATCGCACCCCGGCAGGTGTTCATGCGATCATTCTCTCCAGCTCCGATACGGTCTACATCGATCCCTACAGCACCAACAACGACCAGATTTTCATCAGCTACTATCGCGGCGACTACCTGCCCAGCGATGAAGATCGGCTGAGCCGGCTGTCCAATGAGCTAGTGATTAGCGCGAAGGCCGAGCCAGAAGCCGTCACCGACGCCGCGCAGGCCTCGGGCGCAGTTCTCCGGACCTATCGGTTAGCGCTGGCCGCGACCGGCGAGTACACCCAGTTTCATGGCGGCACGGTCGCCGGGGCAATGGCGGCCATCACCACCTCGGTCAACCGTGTCAACGCCGTCTACGAGCGTGAGGTCGCGGTTCGTCTGGTCCTCGTCGCTAACAACAACCTAATTGTGTATACCAATGCCAGCACCGACCCCTACACCAACAACAATGGGTCGACCATGCTGGGCCAGAACCAGTCCACCATCAATTCAGTGATTGGCTCAGCCAACTACGATATTGGCCATGTGTTCAGCACTGGCGGTGGCGGCGTGGCCTATTTGGGTAGCGTGTGTGGCAGCAACAAAGCGGGCGGCGTGACTGGCAGCTCACAACCAGTCGGCGACCCGTTTGATATCGACTACGTGGCTCACGAGATGGGCCACCAGTTTGGCGGCAATCACACCTTCAACGGCACAACCAGCAGCTGTGGTGGTGGCAATCGCTCCAGCGGTGCCGCCTACGAGCCTGGCAGCGGCACAACAATTATGGCCTACGCCGGCATCTGTGGCGCTGAAAATATCCAGCCGAACAGCGACCCCTACTTCCACAGCAAAAGCTATCAGGAAATTACGACCTTCACCACCACCGGTGGCGGCAATGCCTGTGCGGTCAGGACCAACACTGGTAATCAGGCCCCGACGGCAAATGCCGGGGCGGCCTACACCATTCCCGCCAACACCGCCTTCACGCTGACCGGCTCCGGCAGCGATCCCGATGGCAATCCGCTGACCTACAACTGGGAAGAGTACGATCTTGGCACAGCGGCGCCGCCGAACACCGACAATGGCAGCCGGCCGATCTTCCGCTCGTTCAATGCGAGCACCAGCCCATCGCGCACGTTCCCCAGGCTCTCCAACATCTTGAACAATACTGTGACGCTTGGCGAATCGCTACCAACCACCAGCCGCACGATGACGTTTCGCCTGACAGTGCGGGATAATCGCGCTGGCGGTGGCGGCGTCGCCTACGCAAGCACAACGGTAACCGTCAATGCGAGCGCCGGGCCGTTTGCGGTCACCGCGCCGAACACGGCCGTGACCTGGGCTGGCAACAGCAGCCAGACGGTGACCTGGAACGTGGCGAACACCGCCGCCGCACCAGTCAGCTGCGCCAGTGTCAACGTGCTCTTATCGACCGATGGCGGACAGAACTTCAACACAACCCTCCTGAGCGGCACAGCCAACGATGGCTCGCAGGCTGTGACACTGCCAAATATCAACACAACTACCGCACGCATCAAGGTGGCCTGTGCAAGCAGTATCTTCTTTGATATTTCCAACACCAACTTCAGCATTACACAATCAAGTGGTAGCACGGCAACCCCAACCAATACCCCGCTGCCGACCGCCACGCGCACGCCGCTGCCAACGGCCACCAACACGCCCGGCGCCACCGCCACCAACACGCCCGGCGCCACCGCCACCAGGACGCCGCTGCCGACGGCCACCAACACGCCAACCAGCGGCAACGCCATCGTCAACCCCGGCTTTGAGACCGGCACCAGCCCGTGGGTGCAGGCCTCCAGCGGCGGCTACGCCTTGATCACCACCACCCGCCCGCGCACCGGCAGCTACAGCGCCTATCTCGGCGACTACAACCGCGCCAGCGAGTCGGTCTACCAGACTATCACCGTCCCCAGCAACGGCGCACTGAGCTACTGGTGGTACATGAC